>JAYVSF010000055.1:0-4754 GCA_043775605.1 Myxococcales bacterium | reverse complement strand
CCCCGACGGTGCGAAGGGCTCCACCGGTCCGGCGGGCCCCACCGGCGCCGCGGGTCCCACCGGCGCGGTCGGCCCGGCCGGCCCGGCTGGCCCGGCTGGCCCCGATGGCGTTGCCGGCCCGGTCGGTGCCGCTGGCCCGGTTGGTCCCGCCGGCGCCGCCGGTGCGATCGGCCCGGCCGGTCCCGCGGGCGCGGCGGGCGCGGCTGGCGCTGCGGGGGCGATCGGCCCGGCTGGCCCCGCGGGCGCTGCCGGCACCGCCGGTCAGGCCGGCATCGCGTCGTTCGGCAGCGGCTCGCTGACCGTCACGACGACGACGGTGGCGACCGTCATCCCCGGCATGACCACCACGTTCAACGTGCCCGCCAGCGCGGTCGTCCTGCTCACCACCGACGGTTCGATCGCGACGACTTCGGCCGTGGCCACCGGCTTCAGCGCCGTTGATGTCTTCTTGGCCGTCGACGGGGCGGTCCTGCCCAACGGCGGCTACCAGCGGGTCATCGCGGCCAACACCACAACCGTCACCGGCAAGCTCACCGCGTGGAGCATGTCCGAGGTCGTGACCGTGCCGGCCGGCAGCCACACGTTCTCGGTCCGCGCGATCGGGGTCAACATCGCCGGCAACGCCGATGCCACCGTCAGTGGCAACAACACCTCGCCGCTGCAGGGCACGCTGAACGTGGTCATCCTGAAGCAGTAACCGGCAGCGACTCCTGGTCGCGGGCCGCCGTTGGCGCGGGTGACCGAGATCCTGGCGGGGGCGGTGGTGGGCGCGGGGCTGTGCGCCGCGGCGGCGATCTGCGCGGGCTGCGGCGACAACCGCGCCGCCGGGCCGCGCACGCCCGAGGAGGTGGCCGCGACCGCCCTCGACGGCGCCCAGGTCACCGTCGAGGGCACGGTGCACGCGCTCACGTTCGACAACACCCCGGGCGACGTCTATCCGCTCTTGCCCGATCGGTTCCTGCTGATCCGGACGGTGCGGGCGCCGGGGACGTCGCAGAGCTCCACTCGGTGAAGACCTACCAGTTGCTCGCGCGCGGGCCGGCGGCGGCCGCGTTCCGGGCGCGCTACCCGAGCCACCCCGGCACCCTCGACTGGGACGCGATCGAGACGGAGAGCGACGCCGACGACGCGCAGGGCGAGCCGGCCCACGCCCGCCGGCTCGAGGCGCTGCACCGCAACCCGTAGGTCACGGCCCGCTTGTCACGGCCGCGACGGCGGTCGATGATGAGGCCGCGATGACCGCGCTCACGGCGACGCCCGCGCCTGACGACGACCTGCGCCACCGCGCGCTCGCCGCCGACCTCGACGCGCTCAAGGCCCGGATCTACGCCGAGGTCGGCGCCGACGATGTCGCCCACATCGTCCGGATCCAGCGGGTGTCGACCGCGGCCGAAGTCGTCGGTCGGGTGCTGATCCACGTCAGCCTCGATCCGGTCACGTTCGCCGCTGGCGTCGCGTCGCTGTGGCTGCACAAGCAGCTCGAGGCCGCCGAGATCGGCCACACCGCGCTGCACGGGACCTACGACAAGCTGGCCGGCGCCGAACGCTGGGCCGCCGACGGCTTCGCCTGGGACGCGCCGATCGACGAGGCGTCGTGGCGCCGTGGTCACAACCACAAGCACCACACCCTCACCAACATCGCCGGCGCCGATCCCGACATCCACTTCGGGCCGATCCGCCTCACCGCGCAGACGGCGTTCGCGCCCTACCACAAGGACCAGTTCGCCTGGGCGACCTTGCTCCTCGCGCCGCTGTTCGCGTTCGGCGTCAACCTCCACTTCACCGGCGTCGCCGACGCGCTGCTCAGCGACAGCACGCTCGACGTCCTGCCCGATCGCTCGCCGGCGAGCAAGCGTGAGGCCTGGCGCCGCGCGCTGCGCAAGTTCAAGCCGTACTACGGCAAGAACTTCCTCCTCTATCCGGTGCTGGCCGGGCCGCTGTGGTGGAAGGTGCTGGTCGGCAACGTCCTGGCCGAGGTCGGCCGCGACGTCTACTCGGCGGCGACCATCTTCTGCGGCCACGTTGGCGACGACGTCGCGAGCTGGCCAGCCGGGACCCGCCCGGGCAGCCGCGGCGAGTGGTACGCGATGCAGGTCGAGAGCACCGCCAACTTCGAGGTACCGCCGCTGCTCTCGATCTTGTGCGGCGGGCTCGACTACCAGATCGAGCACCACCTGTTCCCGACCCTGGCGCCGCCGCGCCTGCGCCAGATCGCGTCCGAGGTCCGGACGATCTGCCTTCGCCACGGCCTGACCTACAAGACCGACACCTGGCGGCGGCGCCTGGGCAAGGCCCTCGGCCACATCAAGCAGCTGACCCGCCCCTGATCGCGCGCGAAGATGAGAACTCGCTACAACGGCAGCGCGATCCGCCGGCCGGCGTCGTGGCAGCCGGCGCTGTTGCAGTTGCCGTTGGTGGTCGCGGTCGGCATCTGGACCTGGTTGGGGCAGCCGCTGGCCTTGGGCTTGGTGTTGATCGTCATCGACGTCTCGGACCAGAAGTTGCCGTTGCCGGCGACGTGCAGCTTGAGCGGCGAGCCGCCGCCGGTGGGGACGACGATGGTGGCGCCGGGCCGGGCGGCGGTGCCGGCCTTCGCCGTGTAGGCGGTGCCGGCGAGGTAGAAGCGCGGGCCGCTGCCGCCGGCGGCGTGGCAGCCGCTGGCCAGGCAGCTCTCGCCCGGGCGGTGATGGCCGTCGGGCGGGGTCACGAGCGCCTTGCACACGTTGCCGTTGCCGCCGCCGTCCATGGTCCCGCCGGCGTCGCGCCCGGCGCCGACCCCGCCAGCGTCGACCTGCTCGCCGGGCGGCGGCAGGGTCTGGTCGCCGACGACGCAGCCGGCGAACAGCAGGGCCGACAGGGCGAGCACGAGCGGGCACGCGCGGGTCATGGCAGGCGGGGCTGCAAGGGGCAGGCCCATGATGGCGGGCCCGGGGGCGCCGCGGACCGCGTGATCTCGCGCGGATGGCGACGCCCACCCGCGCCGGACGCCCAGCGAGAGGGGAGGGCGGACCCCGCGCCGGGGCATCGGGCCCCTCGGGTCGGCGAAATCCCACAACCGCGCGGGCCATGTGATAAGCCCCGGACATGACCGTGAACCTCCCGACCATCCGCCACTGGATCGACGGCAAGCCGCACGAGCGCCCGGCCGAGCGCCACGGCGACGTCTTCAACCCCGCGACCGGCGCGATCCAGGCCAAGGTCGCCTTCGCCACCCCCGCCCTGGTCGACGAGGCTGTGGCCTCGGCCAAGGCCGCGGCGGTGGGCTGGGGCTCGGCCTCGCTGTCGCGTCGCGCCCGGGTCCTGTTCGCGTTCCGCGAGCTGCTCGAGCAGCGCAAGGTCGAGCTGGCCGCGATCCTCACCCGCGAGCACGGCAAGGTGCCGTCCGACGCGCTCGGCGAGGTCAACCGCGGCATCGAGGTCGTCGAGTTCGCGTGCGGCATCCCCCACCTGCAGAAGGGCGAGCTGTCGGAGAACGTGTCGACCGAGGTCGACAGCTACTCCATCCGCCAGGCGGTCGGCGTGGTCGTCGGCATCACGCCGTTCAACTTCCCGGCGATGGTGCCGATGTGGATGTTCCCGATCGCGCTCGCGGCCGGCAACGCGTTCGTGCTCAAGCCCAGCGAGCGCGATCCGTCGGCCGCCAACTTCATGGCCGAGCTCCTCGCCGAGGCCGGTCTGCCGCCGGGCGTGTTCACCGTGGTCCACGGCGACAAGGTCGCGGTCGATCGCCTGCTCGAGCACCCCGACGTCGGCGCGATCTCGTTCGTCGGCTCGACGCCGATCGCCCAGTACATCTACGAGACCGGCACCCGCCACGGCAAGCGGGTCCAGGCCCTGGGCGGCGCCAAGAACCACATGATCGTGCTGCCCGACGCCGACATGGAGCTGGCCGCCGACGCCGCGATCGGCGCCGGTTACGGCTCGGCCGGCGAGCGCTGCATGGCGATCTCGATGTTGGTCGCGGTCGGCAACGCCGCCGACAAGCTGGTGCCCAAGCTGCTCGAGCGCATCGGCAAGCTCAAGACCGGCCCCGGCAGCGATCCGACGTCGGAGATGGGCCCGCTCATCACCCGCACCCACCGCGACAAGGTCGCCGGCTACGTCGACGCCGGCGTCAGCGACGGCGCCCAGCTCCTGGCCGACGGCCGCGCCCTGAACGTCCCCGGCCACGCCGACGGCTTCTTCCTCGGCCCGTGCCTGTTCGATCACGTCACGCCGTCGATGTCGATCTACCAGGACGAGATCTTCGGGCCGGTCCTGAGCATCACCCGGGTCGACACCTACGATCAGGCGCTGACCCTGGTGAACAGCAACCAGTACGCCAACGGCGTGGCGCTGTTCACCAACGACGGAGGCGCCGCCCGCAAGTTCCAGCACGAGGTCCAGGTCGGCATGGTCGGCATCAACGTGCCGATCCCGGTGCCGATGGCCTACTACTCGTTCGGCGGCTGGAAGGCGTCGTTGTTCGGCGACATGCACATGCACGGCATGGAAGGCGTGCGCTTCTACACCCGCAACAAGGTCATCACCGCCCGCTGGCCCGACCCGCGCTTCCGCGGCGTCGAGCTCGGCTTCCCGCAGAACAAGTAGTGCGGGTCCTCGGCAGCCGGGGCGCGGCCATCGCGCTTGGCACGAAGGCGGACGGTGACCCCCCCGCCACGAGGTTCTCGGGCCAACCGGGTCGAACGGGTAGTAGGCGAAGTCGATGCGCCCGACGGGCCGCGTACGCGCCAGCAGGATCAAGCTGGTCCGTG
>JAYVSF010000054.1:0-5211 GCA_043775605.1 Myxococcales bacterium | reverse complement strand
TCGCAGGAGACCGGCGGGCTGTTCGAGGTCGGCGGCGGCTTCATGGGCAAGCTGCGCTGGGAGCGGTCGAGCGGCAAGACCTTCCGGCTGGGCCGACCGATCTCGGTCGAGGCGGTCGACGGCGCGTGGGCCGACATCACGCAGTTCGACAAGACGTCGCACCCGGGCAGCGTGACCGAGTCGATGGGCCCGATCATGGCCAACCTCGAGGCCGGGCCGAGCAAGGGCGGCAATGCCCTGATCGACGTCGACGCCGCGCTCGGCTACCGCTTCCCCGAGATGGAGTCGAGCTACGACCAGCGCGACCTGTCGATCTACGCGCTCGGCGTCGGCGCCGCGACTCATCCCGACGACGATCGCGACCTGCAGCTGGTGTACGAGCTGCACGGCAAGGGCATGAAGGCGCTGCCGACGTACGGCGTCATCCCCGCGATCAACACGATCCTGACGCTCGGCAAGCAGGGCAAGCAGGCGCCGGGGCTGACGTATGGCCTCGACCGCGTGCTGCACGGCGAGCAGTACACTGAGCTCAAGCGGCCGCTGCCGCTGGCGGCGAAGCTGACCCATCGGTCGCGGATCAAGGACATCTTCGACAAGGGCAAGAACGCGCTGGTGGTCACGGAGATCATCACCTACGACGAGGCCGGCATGGAGCTGGTCAAGAACGAGGTGACGACCTTCGTGCGCGGGGCCGGGGGCTGGGGCGGCGAGCGCGGGCCGTCGGCGGACGTCAACGTCCCGCCCGATCGCGCGCCCGACCAGATCGTCGAGGAGAAGGTGCCCGAGCACCAGGCGCTGCTCTATCGGCTGTCCGGCGACTGGAATCCGCTGCACGCCGATCCCGGGTTCGCGAAGGCGTTCGGCTTCGAGCGGCCGATCCTGCACGGGCTGTGCAGCTTCGGATACGCCGGCCGGCACGTGGTGCAGGCGTTCGCGCCCGACGGCAATCCCGACTTCTTCAAGAGCATCCGGGTCCGGTTCGCGACTCCCGTGATTCCGGGGGAGACGCTCGTCACCGAGATGTGGAAGGAGAGCGATCAGAAGATCGTGTTCCGGACTCGCGTGAAGGAGCGCAACGTCGTCTGCATCTCGAACGCGGCGGTCGAGCTGTTCACGGAGATCCCGAAGGCGGTGGTGAAGGCCGCGAAGGCGGCCAGTGGCGCGGGCGCGGGTCCGGCGCGGGTGCCGAACTCCGGCGACATCTTCCGCGCGATGCACGGCTTCGTCGGCAAGAACGCCGACGTCGCCGAGAAGGTGAAGACCATCTTCCAGTTCAAGCTGTCAGGCCCCGACAGCGTGTGGACGATCGATCTGTCGACCCCGCCGGGCTCGGTCACGAGCGGTGTGGGCGCGGCGCCGAAGTGTACGCTCGAGCTGAGTGACGCCGACTTCATGGCCATGGCGACCGGCCAGGCCGACCCGATGAAGCTGTTCTCGACTGGCAAGCTCAAGATCTCCGGCGACGTCATGGCGTCGCAGAAGCTGGGGTTCCTGAAGAAGATCACGCCGGACCTGGTGCTGGCCGAGATGGAGAAGCGGCTGGGCGCGGGGGGCGGTGCGAGTGGCGCGGCTCCGGCCGCTTCGGGGGCGCAGGTCCCGTCCACGTGGGACGTCTTCATCGCCATTCGCGATCACGTCGAGCGCAACCCCGAGCTGGTCGCCAAGGTCGCCGCCAGCTACCTGTTCAAGATCACCAGCCCCGACTCGGCGTGGGTGGTCGACCTCAAGAGCGGCAAGGGCGCGGTCACCGAGGGCGCCGGCGCCGCCGACTGCACGCTCGAGATCAGCGAGGCCGACTTCATCGACATGACCACCGGCAAGTCGGACCCGATGAAGCTGTTCACGACCGGCAAGCTGAAGATCAGCGGCAACGTGATGGCCTCGCAGAAGCTGTCGTTCCTGCAGAAGATGAACCCGGACGAAGCGAAGGCCGCGGTGATCAAGGCCCGCGCCGCCGGCGGTCCCGGCCAGGCTGCCGCCGCGAGTGTCGCGCCGGTGGCGTCGGTCGCGCCCGGCTTCTTCGCCGCGCTCGGCAAGCGCCTGGCGGAGAATCCCGCGCTCGCCGCCGAGCTCGGCGCCGTCGTCGCCTTCAAGGTGACGGGCCCGGACTCGAGCTGGACCATCGATGGCGTGAGCGTGAAGGACGGCGCCCACGGCACGCCGACCGCGACGTTCACCCTCGCCGACTCCGACCTCCCCGCCCTCTCGGCCGGCAACGTCCGCGACCTCTTCCAGCACGGCAAGCTGCGCATCGACGGCGACTTCGCCGTCGCCCACCGCCTCGGCCTCCTCAAGTCCCTCGTCTGACCTCCACCCACGCCAATCAGGAGCACCCCATGACTCGCAAGATCAACGTCATCGGCGTCGGGATGGTTCCCTTCGCGAAGCCCGGCAAGAGCGAGGAGTACAACGTGATGGCGGCCAAGGCCGGCAAGGCCGCGCTCGCCGACGCCGCGGTCCCGTTCGACCAGATCGAGCAGGCCTACGCCGGCTACGTCTTCGGCGACTCGACCTGCGGCCAGCGCGCGGTCTACGACATCGGCCTGACCGGCATCCCGGTCTTCAACGTCAACAACAACTGCTCGACCGGCTCGTCCGCGCTCATGCTCGGCGCCCAGGCCATCGCCGGCGGCGTCGCCGAGTGCGTGCTGGTGGTGGGCTTCGAGCAGATGGAGAAGGGCGCGCTGTCGGCCAAGTGGACCGACCGCACCAACCCGCTCGACAAGCACGCCAACCTCATGAGCGAGGTCCAGGGCTTCAACCAGGCTCCGCCCGCCGCCCAGATGTTCGGCGGCGCCGGCCGCGAGTACCAGTGGAAGTACGGCGCCAAGCGCGAGACCTTCGCGAAGATCAGCGCCAAGGCGCGCGTCCACGCGTCGAAGAACCCGTACGCGCTGTTCAAGGAGGTCCTCAGCGTCGAGCAGATCCTCGCGAGCGAGGAGGTCTTCGATCCGCTGACGAGGTATCAGTGCTGCCCGCCGACCTGTGGAGCGGCTGCCGCGGTCTTGTGCAGTGACGAGTTCGCCAAGAAGCACGGCATCGACCGCCCCGTCTACATCGCCGCCCAGGCCATGACGACGGACTTCCCATCGAGCTTCGAGGAGAAGTCCATGATCAAGATGGTCGGCTACGACATGGCCGTCGCCGCGGCGAAGAAGGTCTACGAGAAGTCAGGGATTGGCCCGGAAGATGTGGACGTCGTCGAACTGCACGACTGCTTCACGGCGAATGAGCTCTTGACGTACGAGGCGTTGGGATTGTGCAAGGAAGGCGACGCCGAGAAGTTCATCTGGGACGGGGACAATACGTACGGCGGGAAGTTCGTCACGAATCCGTCGGGCGGCTTGCTGAGCAAGGGGCATCCGCTCGGCGCCACCGGCCTGGCCCAGTGCACCGAGCTCGTCTGGCACCTCCGCGGCACCGCCGGCGACCGCCAGGTGGAAGGCGCCAAGATCGCCCTCCAGCACAATCTCGGCCTGGGGGGCGCCTGCGTCGTGACGATGTACCGAAGGGATTGACTCCACCCTGTCGGGTAGCCAGTGGCTCTGTGCGGCGGCCGCGCCCCGCGATCACCTCCGGGTGTCCGGCGCCCGGCCGGCGCTGTCCGGCTGTCGGACGCCCAGTCCGCCGCGGATGCGCAGATCGCCGGCCATCGTGGTCCCGCCACACCGCGGATCGCGTTCCTCAACCAGCAGACCCGCTCCCGACTCGCCGAGCGGGCGGCACGCGGGTCGTCGGCACGGTCACCCGGACGTTGCGTCGGAGAGCGGGATCGGTGATCTTAGTGACCGCCGCAAAATAAAAGGCTTGACTTAGTGCGCTGAGAGGATCTTCATCCGTCTTGATGAAGAAGCCCGCTGCCGAGAGGCCCGCCGCGAAGAAGCCCAGTGCCAGGAAGCGCGCCGCCAAGAAGGCCGCCGCCAAGACGCCCGCCACCAAGATCATGAAGGAACGTGCGGCGCGCGGCTCGAAGATCCGAGACCGCTACGGCAAATTGAAGAGCAGCCTGACAGAGCGGGCGCGTCGGCTGTTCGTGGCGAACGAAGCGATGGCCTTTGGCTACGGCGGCATCGTGGCCGCCGCTCGTGCGACGGAAATGGCACCGAACGTGATTGGAAGGGGCATCGCAGAAGTGCGTGCGATCGAAGACGGCACCGCGCCGAGTCTTGCCCTCACCCGAAGCCGGCGACCCGGCGGCGGACGCAAGAAGACGACGGAGAAGGACCCGACGTTGCTCCCGGACTTGAAGGTGCTGGTCGAATCCACGACGCGTGGTGATCCGGAGTCGCCGCTCTTGTGGACGGCGCGGAGCCAACGAAACATCGTCGCCGCGCTCAAGCAGCAAGGCCATCAGACGAGCATGAAGATGGTGTCGCGGCTGCTCAAGGATCTCGGCTACAGCCTTCAGGCGAATCGCAAGCGGCTCGAAGGCACGCAGCATCCTGACCGCAACGCGCAGTTCGAGCACATCAACGAGATGATCCGTCAGCAGCTCGAAGCGAAAGAGCCGGTCATCTCGGTGGACACAAAGAAGAAGGAACTGGTGGGGCCGTACAAGAACGGCGGCCGCGAACTCCGAGCCAAGGGTGACCCCGACGACGTCAACATGCATGACTTCGTCGATCCCGCGCTGGGGCGTGCCGCGCCCTATGGCGTGTATGACCTGCAACAGAACGAAGCCTGGGTCAGCGTGGGGCTCAGCCACGACACTGGCGAGTTCGCAGTGCAGACCATCCGCACGTGGTGGAAGGAGATGGGCCTACCAAGGTATCCCGACGCAAGCTCGCTCATGATCACGGCCGACGGTGGCGGCAGCAACGGCTACCGGCTGCGCCTGTGGAAGCTCGAGTTACAGGGGCTCGTCGACGAACTCGGCTTCCCCATCACCGTTTGTCATCTGCCGCCGGGGACGAGCAAGTGGAACAAGATCGAGCACCGCTTGTTCTCGTTCATCACGAAGAACTGGCGTGGCAAGCCGCTCGTCACCCATCAGGTCATCGTGAACCTGATCGCCGCCACGACGACGAAGAAGGGACTCACTGTGCGCAGCCGACTCGATGACCGCATCTACGCGAAGGGCCGCCGAGTCTCGGACAAGCAGCTCGCCCTCGTGAACCTCGAGCCACACGCCTTCCATGGCGAATGGAACTACACCATCCGCCCGACGGTCGCGGCATGACGAGCCGATCGGCTAATTTTGCGGCGGTCGCT
>JAYVSF010000053.1:0-4179 GCA_043775605.1 Myxococcales bacterium | reverse complement strand
TCGCTGCCGGCGAGCGCGTAGTCGGTCCAGTACGGGGCGTCGTCGGTGCGCGCGATCACGAAGGCCTCGCGGTCGCTCTCGACGCAGGCGACCGCGATCGCGCCGTTTCTCTGGTTCCAGACGGTGGGCCGGCCGCTGAGGTCGAGGATGGGACGCTGGGGGCCGAGATCGTGGAGGAGCTGGAAGCCCGACAGCGCACCGCCCACCGCAGGCTGCCACGCGTGCCAGATCCGACCGTCGGTGCCGCGCACGAACGCCTCGAGCCTGCCGTCGGCGTTGCGCGCCAGCGCGGGCTCGCTGCCGAGCGCGCCGGTCGCGGTCCAGTCGGTCCACGAGCCCGACTCCGACGCGAAGCACCTGCTCCATCCCGGTGCAGGCCGCCGCGAAACTCTCTCAGCGCGACCAGTTCTCGACCTTGAGGCCGTGGACCCGCTTGAACTCACGCTCGTTGTTCGAGACCAAGACGAACTTCCGGCCAACCCCCTGCGCCGCGATCAGGGTGTCCATCGGCCTGATGGGTGTGCCGGCACGTTCGAGTCTCGCTCGCACCTGCGCGTAGCTCGCCGCGTCAGCCGACGAGAACTCGACGATCGTGAGCGGATCCAGAAAGTTCTCGACCAGCCGCAGACCGGCAGGGCTGGGCCGATCCGCTGAAGACGGCGAGAACGTGGGCGCGAAGGTCAGAAAAAAACGCCGCGCACCGGCGTGCCCTCCGATGCGCGGCGTCCGGAACGATCATCGTTCCAGAACTGCGGGCGTCCTCGATCAGAACGCGTAGCCGAAGCGGAGGTAGCCGTTCGGGAAGATCTTGTTGTACGAGTCCTGGCTGGCCCAGTTGCGGCCGACGCCGCCGGCGACCGCGACATTGAGGCCGCTGTCCCAGGTCCAGTGCCAGCCGACCAGCATCTGCGGACCGAAGGTAGTCACGGTCTCGGTGGTCGCGGCGTTGCTGGCGCAGTCGAAGTCGCAGCTGTAGGTGTGGCTGAAGTGGCGCGAGATGAAGCCGGGCTCGAGGAACAGGCCCTGGTAGGTCCGGCGGAAGTAGATCGGCGCGCCGACGCCGATCTCGACGCCGGTGGTGTCCTCGTCGAGGTACCCGCTGAGGTAGTTGATGTCGCCGCGGATCGCGACGTGGTCGTTGAGGCCGTAGCTGGCCGACACGCCGTACGAGCCGTAGATGAAGCCGATCGGGTTGGTCGAGATGTTGGTGCGCTTGAAGGCCTTCCTGTAGTCGTTGGCCTCGCCGACCTTCACCAGCTGGCCGTTGATGTGGCTCAGGTTGTTCCAGTCCTCGTTCTGGGGCGCGCCGTTCGCCGCCACCGGCGCAGCGGCGGGGGTCGCGACCGTGCTCGGGCCGGCGCCGCCACCGGTGGTGACGATCACCGGCGCCTGGGGCGAGATCACCACGACCGGCTGGCCCTGCTGCTCGTCGGCGTGGGCGAGGGTGGCGGTGGCGGTGGCGGCGAGGAGGAGCGCGGGCAGGATCGCGAGGGCACGGTTCGTCATGGTGACCAGACCCATGAGCAACCCTCGGGCCAGGTCGGGATCGATCCGCTATCCACTTTGAATTGCTTGCTTTGCTGTCGTGGCCGCCGAATGGGACGCGTCGAACATTCGACGCAGGATCGCGGCCCGACCACCGATCTCTGACACCCGCGTCGCGATCACAGCCAGCCGCGGATCCGGTACGCCAGCCAGGCCAGCGCCTGCTGCCACCACGCCAGGCGCTGCCACGCCGCGCGGTCGATGGCGTCGGCCTGCGCGCGATCGGCGGCGAACTGACGGGCGCTCGCCGCGCCGACCTGATCGTCGATGACCTCGGCCACGACCTCGAGGTTGTAGCGCAGGCTGCGCGCGTCGAAGTTGTAGCTGCCGATGCAGGTCCACACCCCGTCGATGCTGGCCATCTTCGCGTGCATCATCGGCCCGCGCCACGACAGGATCTTGATGCCGCGCGCCGTCATCCGGGGATAGACGTAGAGGCCGGCGTACTTGACCAGGCGGACGTCGTTGCGCCCGGGGACGATCACCACGACCTCGACGCCGCGCAGGACGGCCTGCGCCAGGGCCCGCCGCATGCCGAGGTCGGGCAAGAAGTACGCGTTCTCCAGCCAGATCGTCCGCTGGGCCGCGCCGATCGCGGTGAGGTACGCGCGCCGGATCGCACCGCGCCGCCGCCGCTTGCTGTTGTCGACGACCCGGGCGGCGATGGTGCCCGGTCGGGGCTCGTCCTCGCGCGGATGCTCGGGCGTACGGTACGGCGCGCCGCCCTCGGCCAGCCAGGTCCGGCGGAACAGCCGGGCGAGGTCGATGACCACCGGCCCGCGCAGCTCGCAGTGGAGGTCGTGCCAGCCGGCGCCGCCGTCGTCGAGCGCGGCGTAGTCGTCGCTGATGTTGAGGCCGCCGGTGAAGCCGAGCTCGTCGTCGACGACCAGGATCTTGCGGTGATCGCGGCGCGACAGGTTGAAGCGCGCCCGCCACGGCGCCACCGGGTGGTACTCGATGAGCTGGACGCCGGCGGCCCGCAGCCGGTCGGCGAACGCGTCGGCCATGCCGAAGCTGCCGATCGCGTCGTAGATGATACGGACCGCGACGCCGGCGCCGGCTCGCTCGATCAGCGCGTCGGCGAACCGGCGGCCGGTGCGATCGTCCTCGAAGATGTAGGTCTCGAGATGGATCGACTGCCGGGCCCCGGCGATCGCGGCCAGCATCGCCGGGAAGGTCTCGCCGCCGTCGCACAGGAGGCGGACGTGGTTGCCGCGGCGGAGGCGGTAGAGGCTGCGGGCGTAGCGCGCGATCGCGGCGAGCAGCGTGGTGCTGGCCGGGGTGGCGTCGGCCCGCTCGTGGTCGCCTGCGGTCGGCGTGGTCGGCGCGGTCGGCGCGGCCGGCGCGCCGGTGGTCACGACACGCCGTCCTCGGGGCGGGCGACGTAGCGGACGGCGGTGATGGTCAGCGTGGTCTCGCCCTTGGGCCGGCGGACCACGACGTCGTCGCCGAGCCGCTTGCCGACCAGCGCGCGCGCCACCGGCGAGTCGATGCTGATCCAGCGCCGCTTGGGATCGAACTCGTCGGCGCCGACGATCCGGTACTCGGTGGTCTCGCCGTCCTCGTCCTCGATCTCGACCCAGGCGCCGAACGCGACCCGGCGGCCGTCGGCGGGCGCGCCGGTCACGACCTCGACGTGCTCGAGCCGCTTGGTCAGGAACTGCAGGCGGCGATCGATCTCGCGCAACCGGCGCTTGCCGTAGATGTAGTCGGCGTTCTCCGAGCGATCGCCGAGCGCGGCGGCGTCGGACACCTGCTGGGTCACGCGCGGCCGCTCGACCGCCCACAGGTGATGCAGCTCCGCCCGCAGCTTGCTCGCGCCCTCGGTGGTGATGTAGCGCGAGCTGGCTGGTCGCGGCGTTCGATCGCGCACCGACACCCCGAGAGTCTACCGCACGCCGTCGGCGCGGTCCGGGCCCCGGCGGGGGCGGGATCGAGTATGCTGCCGGCGCTTCGTGTCGAGACCTCGCCGCCGATGATGGACATCTTGATCATCGCCGCGCTCATGGTCGGCAACGGGCTGTTCGCCGGCGCCGAGATCGCGGTGCTGTCGGTCCGCCGCACCCGGCTGTCGGAGTTCATCCGCCGGCGCGATCGCCGCGCGCTGGCGCTCAAGGCCCTGCGCGATCAACCCGAGCGGTTCCTGGCCACGGTCCAGATCGGAATCACGCTGTTCGGCACCGCGGCGGCCGCGGTCGGTGGTCATGCGGTCGCCGGCCAGATGGCGGAGGTCCTGGTCCGGGCCGGCATGTCCCCGGGCGCGGCCAGCACGCTCGGGTTCGCGCTGGTCATCCTCGCGCTGTCGTTCTTCGAGCTGGTCGTCGGCGAGCTGGTGCCCAAGTCGCTGGCGCTGCGCTTCTCCGATCGCTACTCGTTCGCGGTCGCCCGGCCGCTGCTCGGCCTGTCGTACGTGATGCGGCCGCTGGTCTGGTTCCTGACCGCGGTCTCCAACGTGTTCCTGCGTCTGTTCGGCGACAAGACCACGTTCACCGAGGCCCGGCTGTCGCGCGACGAGCTGCAGGAGCTGGTCGAGGAGGCGGCCAAGACCGGCTCGGTCGATCCCCGGGCCAGCGAGATCGCGTCGGCCGCGCTCGAGTTCGAGGGCGTGACCGTGGCCGAGGTGATGGTGCCGCG
>JAYVSF010000052.1:0-2354 GCA_043775605.1 Myxococcales bacterium | reverse complement strand
GCCGGCGGCCACCCCAACGAGGTCGGCGGCGCCGCCCGACTCGACGACTTCCGCCAGTTCATCCGCTTCACCTGACGCCCGATCGCCTGACCGGCTACGTCATCGCCTGCGATCACCCGCGCGCCGACGGCACCCGGCTCGAGCCCTACCTGGTCGATGTCTTCGAGCTCGGCCCGCGGCCCGCGCCGCCGCCCTGACAACAGCGCCCCCGACCCGCGCTATGCTGCGGCTATGATGTCTCGCGCTCGCGCCCTCGCCGCTGCGTCCGTGGTCGTGCTCGCGACCTGCGGTCACGCCAAGAAGCCCGTCGTCAAGGGGCCGGTCGGCCCGCCGCCCCGCGACACGACCAACGACGCCGCCATCATCGACGCCAAGGTCCACGGCCTGCTCGACGGCGACAGCGTCGGCCACGTCGCCATCGATGTCACCGACGTCAGCGGCACCCGGACCCCGGCGGTCGACTTCCTCCAGCTCGACGACCTCCGGCTGATCATCAGCGCGTCGTGCCTGCACGACGGCTCGCTCGACTGCGACGCCTTCGAGGCGGTCAAGCGGATCACCGGCGTCAAGGTCGAGGTCGCCGCCGGCCTGGATGTCGGCGATCGAGATGAACAGCGAGTGGCCGTGGTTGCCGGCGATCGTCACGCGCGTGCCATGCTGCAGGCAGCTCGGGGCGGCATCGAGCGGCGCCGCGCCGCCGCCGTCGCAGGCCGCAGCCAGGACCGCCAGCCCCGCCAGCGGCCCGGCCACAGCCTCGCCCAAGAACTCGCGTCGGTTCATGCCTCACATTACCACTGCGGGCCGACCGGCCAACGAGCACCGAACGCGCACGACACCGCGCCAGGGCCGTGGATCCGTCGGCGCATCGCGTTATCCTCGCGTGGTCCCATGGAAGAAGCCCTCGCGCCGGGTACACGACTCGGCCGGTACGAGATCGTCCGGCGCCTGGCGACCGGCGGCATGGCCGAGATCTACCTGGCGCGGATGAGCGGCCCGTCCGGATTCGCCAAGCACGTGGTGCTCAAGCGCATCCTGCCCAGCTACGCCCGCGACGCCGAGTTCGTGCGGATGTTCCACAACGAGGCCCGCTACGCCGCCACCCTCGACCACCCCAATATCGCGCAGGTCTACGACCTCGGCGAGCAGCACGGCCTCCACTACTTCACGATGGAGTACTTGCACGGCGAGGACTGCCGCGAGCTGATCCGGATCGCCAGCAACCGCCGCCAGCCGATCCCCCTCGAGCACGCCCTCGCCATCGTCATCGGCGCCGCCGCCGGCTGTCACCACGCCCACGACATGCTCGGCGAGGACGGCCGGCCGCTCGGGCTGGTCCACCGGGACATCAGCCCGTCGAACGTGGTCGTGACCTACGCCGGCGCGGTCAAGATCGTCGACTTCGGCATCGCCAAGGCCACCAACGTCGAGGCGGTGACCGCGGTCGGCGCGACCAAGGGCAAGCTGTCGTACATGGCGCCCGAGCAGGGCAAGAGCCAGCCGGTCGACCGCCGCGCCGACGTCTACGCGCTGGGCGTGCTGCTGTACGAGCTGACCACGCTGCGCCGGGCCTTCCTCGGTGAGAGCGAGGCCCAGATCCTGTGGCACGTGATCAGCGGCGAGTGGCCGCTGCCGTCGACGGTGACGCCCGCGTACCCGCCGGCGCTCGAGGCGATCGTCGAGCGGGCGATGAAGCTCGAGCGCGAGGATCGCTACGCCACCGCGCGCGAGCTGCAGCAGGCGCTCGAGGCCTTCGCCCAGGACGCCGGCCTGACCCTGGCGACCGGCCGGCTCGGCGAGCTGCTCGACGACCTGATCGGGCCCAAGCTCGAGCCGTGGCGCACCGCCGACCGGGTCGAGTCGCGACCGGCGACACCGCTGCCGGCCGAGGCGCTGGCCGACACCGCGCCCGGCGCCGCGGTCGCGACCGAAGACGGAGCCAGGACGCCGACCCGGGCCGAGCTGCCGCCGCCGTCGCCGTTCCTGGCCCCGACGCCGTTGCCGACGCCGTTCCCGACCGGGACGCCGGCGCCGGTCCAGTCGTCGAGCCCGGGCCCGAGCTCGGCGGCCTCGTCCATCACCGCCGCGCGGCCTCGTCCGGGATCCGGACGCGGCATCTGGCTCCTCGCCGGCGTGCTCGCCACCGGCGGCGCGACCGCGGTCGGCTACGTGATCTACCAGGGCACCCGGCCGAGCGAGCCGCCGGTGGTCATGGTCGCCGAACGCGGCCGCGCGGTCGTCGAGCAGCCCGACGCCGGCGTGGTGATCGCCCGGGCCACGGTCGGGCCCGACGCCGGCACCCGCCCGCTCGCGCTCGGCCGGGTGCCCTGGTAGATCACGTAGCCGACCGCGGTCGC
>JAYVSF010000051.1:0-10332 GCA_043775605.1 Myxococcales bacterium | reverse complement strand
CGCGGTCCTGGTGATCGTCGGCGATCTGATCGACAAGGGCGCGGACGGGCTCGATGTGATCGAGCTGGCGCAGGCGCTCGAACCGCAGGCGGCCGCGGCCGGCGGCGCGGTCGTCGTGACCCTCGGCAACCACGAGGCCGAGTTCTTCGCCGATCCCGGCAACGACAAGGCCGAGGCCACCGACGGCATCGACCACGAGCTGGGCCTCGAGGACGTCGATCCGATCGCGATCGCGAGCGGCGCCGATCCGCGTGGCCGCTGGCTGCGCGAGCGGCCGTTCGCGGCCCGGATCGACGGCTGGTTCTTCGCTCACGCTGGCGACAGCCATGGCCGCGACCTCGATCAGCTCGAGGGCGCGCTCCGCACCGCCTTCGACACCAACGACTTCGAGGATCCCGAGTTCACCGGCGCGGCCTCGTTGCTCGAGGCCCGCGACTGGTACCGCGACCCGGTCGTGGTCGCGGCCGCCAACCACACGCTCGGGGTCCAGCACACGGTGTTCGGCCACACCCCGGACGCGCTCGGCCCGCGAGGGACGATCGCGGTGGCCCAGGCCGGTGCGCTGCTGCGCATCGACTGCGGCATGACCCCCGACGTCGACGACAGCCAGGGCGCGCTGCTGCGCATCCGCCGGGCCGGCGCCGACGAAGTCGCCGAGCAGCTCGACAGCCAGGGTCGGGTGACCCCGCTGTGGCGCGGCCCGGCGCAGTGACCCGCGGCTCGCCGCGGCGACGGTCGCGCCGGGTTTGACCGAGATGGTCATGTCAACCAAGTGGCACGCGCCGCCGGCGAGCTGCGGGCCGCGCGCGAGGCGACCGGTCGACGGGTCGCGCAGGCCGACATGTTGATCGCCGCAACGGCGGTCATCCACGGCTTCACCCTGGCGACCCGCAACACCCGCGACGTCGCCGGCTGCGGCGTGGCGCTCATCGATCCGTTCGCCGGCTGACGGGAGCCCGTGTAGGCTCGGGCCATGGCGAAGACCGCACGGATCGAGACTGTCGCGTTCACGATCGAGGAGGGCGAGGTGACGCGCGAGCCGGCGGGCTCGCGGACCTTGCTGCGGTTCGCCGCACCGGCCAAGCGTCATCTCGACGGCGGCTTCGAGGTCAACAACGTCAACGCGCTGCTGTTCGATCGCGACGGCCGCTTCATCGCGAGGCGGGGCAGCGAGCGCGCGCGCACCGTCCTCGGCAACCGCGCGGCCTGGGTCCACGAGATCCCGGTCGACCAGCTCGCGCTGGCCACCCGCGTGAGCTACGAGATCGAGCATCGCTTCGACCTGCGCCGCAAGGTGCTGGCCACCGAGCTGCCGACCTTGCCGGCCGAGTCCGACGGCAGCGACTACTGGCGCTGGCTGACGTTCGATCCGCGCCTGCTCGAGGACCGGACCACGCGGTTCGACATCGCCCTGTGGGCCCGCAACAGCGAGCTCGTGATCACCTTCGGTCAGATCCCGAAGTTCGCGACCGACTCGTTCCGCTGCGAGTACGAGCTCGACCTGCTCGACGGCGACGGCCTCCTGGTCGCGAACCGCACCTTCTCGGGCGGGCTGAACTACGGCCGCCCGAACTTCGACGACACCTCGATCTCGATGGAGCGCCGGCTGATGCGGACCTTGCGCTTCTTCGAGCTGCGCGCGCGGACCGAGGCCCGCGCCATCGCCGAGATCGCCGTCGACCTGCTGCCCTGACCGGTCACGGCGGCGGCGTGGTCTGCGCCGGTGCACACGGGCCCGCACCGGTCGCGAGCTGCATGGTCCGGCAGATGCCCTCGAGGTCGGCGAACACCGCGGCGTCGGGATGCGCGGCGTCGACGTCTTCCTCGGCCGTGCACAGCAGATCCTCGCCGAATCGATCGGCGATGCGGACCACGACCTTGCGAGTCGGGCCGCCGTGCTTGGCCCGCGACGCGACCAGCCAGCTGCTGTCGGAGATGACCTCGGTGCGGACCAGCTCGTCCCACGCGTACGGGTCGGGCACGTTGGCCGCGAGCGGGAACGGGCCGACCGACGACTGCATCAGCTCGATGGACAGCGGCCCCGCGCGGCCGCGCAACGCGAGGCCGGTGAAGCGCACCGAGCCATCGTCGCTCTGCTGCTCGATCGGCGTCGCTGGCAGGCACAGGCGGACGTCGCCGCCGTCGACCGGGCCGGTCCACCACCTCCACGTCGCCGCCGGTGGGGCGCTGGCAGCCGGGGCGGGGGCCGTGACGCGCGGTCGCGGTCGCGGCGGCGGCGGCGACGGCGCGCGATGCGCGGGGCCGCAGCCCGCGAGGACGCCCAGCAACGCGACGGACGGTTTCGCCACGACCCATCGTACGCCCGCGGGGCGTGGCTGGCGCGGTCAGCGCCGGCGCGCTGGCTGCGCGGCCTTCGGCGTGATCGCGCGCGGCGATGGATCGTGGGGTCGGAACGAGACGCCGCCCTTGACCTCGTGCAGGTGCAGGTCGAGCGCGCGCTGATCGACGGGCGGGTTCGGCGCGATGGTGCCGGTCAGCTCGACCGGCGGCTCGTTCGTCGCCTCGCCCATCGTCGCGTACTCGTGCGTGCGCGGCGCCATCGAGCCGGCCGACCCGCGGGTCAGCAGCGCGGCGGCGCCACCGCTGGCGAGCAAGGTCGCGGCCCCCGCTGCGACGATCCGACGGCGCCGTCGCTGGCGGGTCGCGCCGACCTCGCAGTCCGCGAGCAGGATCGTGCCGTCGTTGCGCTGGAAGTAGCGCGCGCACAGCGCGCCCGCTTGCTCGGCGATCAGCGCCTCGGCCTCGTCGCGGGTCAGCGCCGACAGGTTGAAGACGTCCTTGTCGCAGTCGCCGCAGTGGCGGACCCGGTCGTCGCCGGCCATCTTCGACCACGCCGCGGTGCACGGCGACGCGATGCGGATGTTGGCGAGCACCGGCAGCCGGGCCCGGGCCTGGGCCTCGGCCAGCAGCCGCGCCGCGTCATCGCGCTCCCGGGTCTTGGCCGCGACCTCCCCGGCGAGCGAGGCGTGGCGGGCGGCGAGGGCGTCGACGTCGTTGCGGTACGCGGTCATGCCGAAGATCGACGCACCACGGGGCCGCGCGGTCTAGGTCGTCGCCGCCCGCGTGGCCGGTCTTCGGGTGCGCGCGCCAGCCAAGCCGACGACCGCCTGCAGCGATCCAACCCGTCAGCGGTCCGGCGCGGCGAGCGCGGACAGCGTGACCGGGAGCTGCGGCATGGGGAGTCCGGGCAACGTGGTGCGCTTGCGGCTGGTGAAGAAGCAACCCAGGCGCCGCACGCCCCAGGTCAGCGGCTGGGCCTCGTCGAGGGCGGTGGCGCGGCGGACGTGATGGCCGACCACCCGTGCGGTGCGGAACTCCACGCCGTGATCGTCGAGCCAGTCGGCGTCGACCACCACGACCCAGCGCTCGGGGTAACGCTGGCAGATCTCCGCCCACGTCATGGCCCGGTCGGCCGACGGTCCTGCGCCGTGTGCGAACCTCATGCGTCACCATCGGCAGCGCCGATCGGCGGGTCAAGTTTTCGGCCGAGCAACGCCGTGACGGGGCGGTCGGGCCCGGTCAGATGTGGCTGACGACCTTACCCATGGCCTGGTACTCGGAGCGGGCGGCGCGGGTGAGGTGGCGCATCGAGATCGGCACGCCCTCGTCGGCGGCGAGGAAGGCGGCGCGCAGGGCGGCGTTCTTGATGTAGCCGCCGCTCATCTCGTAGCGATCGGCCAGGCTCTCGTAGTCGATGTCGGCGGCGACCGCGGCCTCGGTCGGCAGCATGGTCCGCCACAGCCGCAGACGCTCGTCGTGCTCGGGCAGCGGGAAGTCGACCTTGAGCGACAGGCGGCGGCGGAAGGCCTCGTCGATCGCGGCGTCGTTGTTGGTGGTGAGGATCGTGATGCCGGCGAACGACTCCATGCGCTGGAGCAGGTAGTTGACCTCGAGGTTGGCGTAGCGATCGACCGAGCTCTTCACGTCGGTGCGCTTGGCGAACAGCGAGTCGGCCTCGTCGAACAAGAGGATGGCGTGGCCGGCCTCGGCGGCGTCGAACAGGTCGGCCAGGTTCTTCTCGGTCTCGCCGATCCACTTCGAGGTCACCTTCGACAGGTCGACCTGGTAGAGGTCGAGCTTGAGCTCCTCGGCGATGAGGCCGGCGACCATGGTCTTGCCGGTGCCGGGCGGGCCGGCGAACAGGGCCGACAGGCCCAGGCCCTTGGCGACCTTGCGGCCGAAGCCCCAGCGCTCGTAGACGGTGCGGCGGTGCTTCACCCGCGAGATGAACTCGCGGATCTCGAGCGTGCTGTCGTCGGGCAGGACCAGATCGGCCCAGGTCTGGCGCCACGTGATGCGCATGCCGAGGGTGGCGAGCTTGGCGTCGAGCGCGCCGCGCAGGCCGACGTGGAGGTCCTCGCCGAGCACCTTGCCCTCGCCGCCGGTGCGGCCGCGGGCGGTGGCCTTGGCCCGGGCCGACTCGGCCGACTGACCGATGATGCCGGGGGTGACCGTGTAGCGCTCGGCCGCGCTGCGGAGCACCTCGGGCGACGACTGGCCGCGCAGCGCGCGCCGCCACAGCTCCTCGCGCTCGGTCTCGGTCGGCACCGCGACCTCGATCACGACCTGGCCGCGCGCCATCTGCGGTGGCTTGCCGGTGATGCGCCCGACCACCGCCGCCAGCGGACCGACGAAGTTGCCGAACAGCGCCTCGTCGAGCCGGACGCTGGTGTTCTCCAGGCTGAACTGATCGAGGCCTTCGAGGACGATCAGCGCGCGCCACAGGATGGCCTCGCGCAGGATCGACGGGCCGAGCTGACGGATCCAGGCTTCGTCCTTCTGGAACGAGGTGCAGCGGACCCGCAGCGTGGCCAGGCCGGACTGGGCGGCGGCGGCGACCAGCAGCGACTTGCGGCCGGCGCCCTCGTGGCCGGTGAGCATGACGACCGGGTGCGGGCGCCCGGCCTGGCCGGCGGCCAGCGACGCCGCCACCAGCCCAGCCAGCTCGTCGAACTTGAGCTGGTCGATGACCAGGGCCTCGCGCCGCAACGGCGCCATCAGCTCGACGTGGCGGGCGACCTCGCGATCGAGCGCGTCGCGGCCGTGCAGCAGCTCGAGCACGCGCTCGACCACCCGGGCCCGGCGCAGCGCGAACGGGGTGTCGGCCACCCGCTCGATGCGGACCAGCGCGAACCGGATCAGCCGGCCGTCGGACGCCAGCTCCTCCGCCACCCGCTTGCGATCGCGGCCGGTGTAGATGAGCTCGGTCAGGAGGCCGACGTCCGGGTGGATCCGGTTGGGATCGGCCATCAGGGCCCGGGCGTGATCGCGCAGCCGGGTCTCGAGCTCGAACGCGGCCAGGGCCGAGACCACCCGGACCTCGGTCGGGCTCAGGCCGAAGGTCCGGCGCAGGCGCTCGAGCGGCAAGAGCGCGGGATCGGTGCCGGCGACCCGGGTGTCGATCTCGGCCTCGCGGACCTGCAGGGCATGGACCGCCCGCAGGTAGTCGGGATCGGTGTCGGGATCCACGCGGCGCAAGGCCAGGCCGCGGCGGAGGTCGGCGGCCACCAGGACCAGGCTCACCGCCTCGACATGGTCGGCCAGGTGCTGCTCGGGAGACTCGTAGGGCACCACGGGGGCCGAGCGTACGACGACTGGGCGGGAGGCGCGGGTGAGGGCGCGCCCGATCCGTCACTCACGAGAACCGTTGGTCAACTCACTTGAATCAATACGGTTTTCAACATGAAGGAAACTTGCCCACGTTGTAGACACATGTAGGATAGTTGGTTCGAACCATGGCCAAGCCCATCAGCAAGAAGGCTCAGTTGCCCCTGGCCGCCAACCGCCGGACCGCCGTGGACGATCCCCGAACCCGGGAGATCGCCGGGATCGTGGCGCTCGGCACCAGCCTGTTCGCCTTGCTCGCGATGGTGTCGCTGCAGGCCCACATGCTGTTCATGGGGCCGTTCGGCCGGAGCGTCGCGTCCCTGGTCTACGGCATCGCCGGCCTGGGCAGCTACGCGCTGATCGCGCTGGCGGTGGTGGCCGCGGTCCGTTCGCTGATGGAGAAGCGGCCGGTCATGCCGTGGCAGATCGCGGTCGGCAGCGGGCTCGGCGTGATCGCGCTGGCGGTGCTGACCGAGCTCGCGGTCGGCCACTACCGGGTCGCGCACATCGGTCCGGGCGGCGCGATCGGCACCCACCTCGCGCACACCCTGCGCGCGATGATCTCGACCGCGGGCACCGCGCTGCTGGCGGTGATCACGCTGGCGATCGCGGTGATCATCGCGACGCCCCTGCGCATGCGCCAGGTCCTGGCCTGGATCGGCGGCGGCCTCAAGCTCGGCGGCGGCGCCATGGTCGGCGGCGCCAAGGTCAGCGGCCGGTTCGTCGCCGACGTCACCCGCGCGATCTTGCCCGAGCGCGGCAAGGACGAGTACGACGACGAGCTGGCCGAGGGCGAGGACGGCGATCCGCTGGCGGTCGACGACGACGAGCTGCACGATCCGGTGATCGTCGATCGCGCGGCGCCGAGCGCGGCGTTCCTCGGCGACACCGAGCGCACCGACACGGTCCCGAGCGAGGAGGCCCCGCGCAAGAAGCGCAAGAAGCGCGACAGCGGCCCGACCGACCTCGAGCTGCCGCTGGCGGCGGCGACGGTGGCGCTGGTCGAGACCGCGCTGGTGCCGGCGGCCGCGGTCGGCAAGGACGAGGGCAAGAAGAAGAAGAAGCCGGCCGAGCTGGTCGACACCGCGGCCACGCCGACCCTGGCGGTGGCGGTGGTACCAGCGCCGGCTGCTGCGGCGACCGCGGCGACGTCGACGACCGTGGCCGCGGCCTCGCCGGCCAACGACGTCGGCCCGATGATCGTCGAGCCGCGGTTCAAGCACGCCGACAAGGCCGAGATGGCGGCCAAGGAGAAGCAGGCCGAGGCCGAGCGCGGCTTCATCAAGCTCGGCGATGGCGCCTACACGCTGCCGGCGATCGCGCTGCTCAACTACGACGCCGCGACCCAGAACCAGCTCGACAAGACCTACATGCTCGAGCTGTCGGCCCGGCTGACCAAGACCCTCGACAACTACGGGGTCAAGGGCGACGTCGTCGCGATCCGGCCCGGCCCGGTGGTCACGATGTACGAGTTCGCGCCGGCGCCCGGCATCCGCATCGCCAAGATCGCCAACCTCGCCGACGACCTCGCGATGTCGCTCGAGGCGTTGCGGGTCCGCATCGTCGCGCCGATCCCGGGCAAGGCCGTGGTCGGCATCGAGGTGCCCAACAAGGCGCGCGAGAAGGTCTTCCTCAAGGAGATCCTGGCCGACGACAGCTTCCGCAAGGGCAAGGGCAAGCTGCCGATGGCGCTGGGCAAGGACATCGAGGGCGGCCCGGCCACCGTCGACCTGGCCCGCATGCCGCACCTGCTGGTCGCCGGCACCACCGGCTCGGGCAAGTCGGTGGCGGTCAACGCCATGATCACGTCGCTGCTGTACCACTCGTCGCCCGACGACGTCCGCTTCATCATGGTCGACCCCAAGATGCTGGAGCTGTCGATCTACGAGGGCATCCCGCACCTGCTGCTGCCGGTGGTGACCGATCCCAAGAAGGCCAACCTGGCGCTGCGCTGGGCGGTCGACGAGATGGAGCGGCGCTACGACCTGCTGGCCCACTCGGGCGTCCGCGATATCGCCGGCTACAACGAGAAGCTGGCCAAGACCCGCGCCAAGTGGGAGGCCGACCAGCTCCGGCGGGCGGCGGCGGCGGCCGAGCGCGCGGCCGGCATCTCGGACGCGATCGACGACGACGAGGTGGTCGAGCACGTCGACATCACCAGCGAGCGCGAGCCGCTGCTGGTGACCGAGCCGCCGCAGCGGCTGCCGTACATCGTCGTGGTCATCGACGAGTTCGCCGACCTGATGATGTGCGCGCCCAAGGAGGTCGAGACCAGCGTGGCCCGCATCGCCCAGAAGGCGCGGGCAGCCGGCATCCACCTGATCCTGGCGACCCAGCGGCCGTCGGTCGACGTCATCACCGGCCTCATCAAGGCCAACTTCCCGTCGCGCATCGCGTTCCACGTCGCGTCGAAGGTCGACTCGCGCACGATCCTCGATCAGGGCGGGGCCGAGGCGCTGCTCGGCGCCGGCGACATGCTGTTCTCCGACCGTGGCGCCGCGCCCCAGCGCCTGCACGGCTGCTACGTCGACGAGGACGAGATCCACAAGGTGGTCGCGTTCCTCAAGACCCAGGGTCGCCCGGTCTACAACCTCGAGATCCTCAAGCCGCGCGAGGAGGACGAGGGCGAGGGCGGCGAGGGTGCCAGCGCCGGTGGCGGCAGCAAGGTCGACGACGATCTCTACGACCGCGCGGTCAACATCGTGTGCTCGACCCGCAACGCGTCGATCTCGTGGGTCCAGCGCCAGCTCCGCATCGGCTACAACCGCGCCGCCCGTCTGGTCGAGGAGATGGAGAAGCAGGGCGTGGTCAGCTCGCCCGATCACACCAACAAGCGCGAGGTCCTGGTCGCAGCCGCCTGACCCGAGTTGCCCCAGCGCCCGCGGCCTCCCGTGAGCGCTGCGAGCTCGGGCTTCGGCGAGGAAGCCCTCGAGGAGGTCGCGCACCACCCCGTACAGCACCGTCGCCTCCGAACGCCGCCGCCCAGCCGACCCAGGAGGGGGGCAGTTTTACTGGCGCAACGGGGTCAGGAATTCGTGTCGCTTGACACCCGACATCGTGACCGCAACCCAGCGCACTGGCTCGGCGCTGCAGTTGAACGTCCACGATCATGTGCTTGTTCCCGGCGGCGTGAGCGCCTGCGCTGGCCGTGGCTCACCGGCCAGAGTGGTCGGCTGACGACGATCCGACGTACCACCTGCTGTCGAGCAGCGACGGTGGCGCGACGTTCGCCCCCGAGGTGACCCCGCCGGGTCAGGCGTACTACTCCGACTGGGGCTACGCCGCCGGCAAGCTGTTCGCGGTCGGCTCCAACGACGAGATCGACATCATCCCGACGGCTACGCCCACCACCAGCACGAGGCTGAGGCTGCTGCCGGACTTCGGCATCTCCCAGGATCGGCGGACGCTGGCGGTGAACGCCATCGGTGACGCGTTCATCGTGTCGCAGCTCGACAGCGGCTCCGTCGTGATCGACCGGCTCGCGGCCGGCGCCACGGCGCTCGACCCTCAGCGGATGCTGGGCGCCGGCACGTCGCCGGGCGTCGTCGCCGCGTCCACCAGCTCGGCCGTCATCGTCTACTCCGACGTCCAGGGCCAGGTGCACGCGGCCGTGCAGTCGTACTGACAGCGTGAGCGAGCGGGCGCGGCTGGCCTCTGGCCGAATTGGGATCACGGCGCTGAACCTCGGCCGCGGCCACCACCCGCCGCCGCTCGACCTCGCGTTCGACAGGGTCGAGCGCGCTCGGCGGGTGCAGGCCGCGCCGGACGAATACCGGACCCTGTCCGGATCCCGGCCGGGTGCGGACGGCGACCGCGGCCAGGTCCGCGTGATCGCAGGCCCGCGCGTCCGGCCCGCCGCGTGCTCCTCGCCGGGCGCTGGTCGCGACCCGCGGGACGACAGCGTACGAGCGGCGGTATCGCGGCCATCAACCCGCGCCAGACCAAGGCTGATTCGCATTCCCCGCGTGGCGGCCGCGTGTCGGGCTCGCGGCTCGGGGTGTTCTCGCTTCGGCAAGCAACCGGCGACCTGAGCGGCCGATAGTTCCGGGCGCTTGTGAGACGTCCGCGGACGACGCTCGCCCGCCCGACCGTCAGGCGTCGGAGACCGGCGGCAGCGCTTCCAGCAGGCGCTCGATGGCGCTCTGGTCCGCGGCGGCGGCGAAGTCGACGGCCAAGGCGCGCAGCCGCGCCGGCTCATCACAAGCAGCGACCCGCGCCCTCAGCTCGGCCGGCGTCGCCCCACGGCGATCGATCAGGGCGAGTGCGACGCTGCGGATACCTTCCATCTCGCCCTCCTGCCGGCCCTCCTGCCGGCCCTCTTGCCGGCCCTCTTGCCGGCCCTCCTGCCGGCCAGCTTCGCGGCCCTCGCCGAAGTAGCGCCGCGCGAAGTCGCTCTGGTACTCGTACTTGCCAGACTGCATCTCGTCCTCCAGGACTCGGCGCGCGGCCTCGTTCAACGAGGCCCACACCAGATCATAGCAGAGCCCGGCCGGCGCCCCGGGCAGAATCTCGAGCGCCGCCGCCACGGCCCGGACCACCTCCGCGCCGTCGGGACGGTTGCCGTGGGCGAGCCCCGACAGGATCGCGAGCCACGGCTCCCGGCGGGCGCGCTCGACCGAGAGCCTCGGCATCTGCCGGGGGCCGAGCACCAGCGGCACGAACGCCAGCCCGTACTGCAAGGTCGTGATCGGCGTCGCCGCCCAG
>JAYVSF010000050.1:0-23480 GCA_043775605.1 Myxococcales bacterium | reverse complement strand
TCACGGTCGACACCGTCCGGCCGACGGTCACCATCACCGTCGGCCCGGCCCAGGGTTTCATCTCGGGCAACGCCAACACCCAGTTCACGGTCACCTCGGCCGAGTCGTCGACGTTCTGCTGGCGCATCAACAACGGCGTGCCCACCTGCAGCGCCGCCGGCCTGATGACCACCAACGTCCTCACCGGGTCGCTGCCCAACGGCGGCTCGACCTTCGCGGTCGAGGCCCGCGACCTGGTCGGCGCCGGCCCCACCGTGGTCCGCAACTGGGTCATCGATACCGTCCGGCCGACCGTCACCATCACCGCCGGCCCGAACCAGGGTGAGCTGGTCGACAGCGCGTCGGCCGACTTCACGCTGCACTCGACCGAGCCCTCGCAGA
The DNA here is from genome assembly GCA_043775605.1 of Myxococcales bacterium. GTDB lineage: Bacteria > Myxococcota_A > Polyangia > Haliangiales > Haliangiaceae > UBA2376. Next base: position 23,099 of record JAYVSF010000050.1, on the reverse strand, counting down.
TCTGCTGGACGTTCAACGCCGGCCTCGAGACCTGCGCGCCGGCCGGCCAGATCAACGTCCACGCGATCAAGCTCGGGCTGCTCGACGGCGCCAACGCCATCACCTTCCGGGCCCAGGACGGCGTCGGCTTCGGCAACCCCGGCAACCGGCAGTGGACCATCGACACCAAGCCGCCGGTGGTCACAATCAGCGTGCCGCCGGCCGAGGGCGCGCAGACCACCGCGACCGCCGCCAACTTCACGATCAACACCGACGAGGCGGCCCAGATCTGCTGGAAGTTCGACACCGGGGCCGAGACCTGCACCGCGGCCCCGCCGCCGCTCAGCAACCTGGTGACGATGACCTCGGCCAGCAAGGTCGGCCTCAGCGAGGCCATCCACACCCTGACCGTGCGCGCCAACGACCAGTTGCTGCACGAGAAGATCCAGACCCGGAGCTGGACGATCGACCTCACGCCTCCGGTGCTCACCGTCACCGGCCTGCCGGTCGACAACGGCAGCACCACGGATCACGACTTCAACGTCACCCTCGGCACCAACGAGGATTCGACGATCTGCTACCGCGTCGACAGCGCCGACCCCGCAGCGTTCGTCTGCAACGCGCCGCCGCCGACCCGCAACCTGAACTTCAGCATCCTCGGGGTCGCCAACGGCTCGCACACCGCCGACCTGCGCGCGACCGACCTCGCCGGCAACGTCACGCTCACCACGCGCCACTGGTCGTCGACCGCGGGCGCGCCGACGGTCTCGAGCATCACCCCCGGGGATGCCACCTCGGGCGTCGTCGAGAGCACCACGATCTCGGTCACCTTCAACCGCGACATGGACCAGGCGACCCTGACCGCGAAGGCGACGCTCGATGCCGGCGGGTGCACCGGGTCGATCCAGGTGTCGACCGACAACTTCGCCACCTGTGTCCCGCTGGGCAACAAGGTCATGTCGAACGGCACCAAGACCGTGACCTTCACGCCGGCGCCGGGCCTGTCGTTCGGCAGCACGTTCAAGATCAAGGTCACGACCGGGGCCCAGGGCGCCACCGACAACACCCCGCTCGCCACCGCGGTGACACAGGTCACGGGCTTCACCACCCGGCTGTCGCCGCCGGCGAGTGGCGTGGTGATCGCCGAGGTCTATGCCAACGGCGGCAACGCCGGTGCGACCTACACCAGCGACTACGTTGTCCTCCACAACCGCAGCGCGGCGTCGGTCGACGTCGGCGGCTGGTCGATCCAGTACCAGACCGACGCCTCCGGGGTCTGGACCGTGAACGCGCTGCCCGCCGCGCCCCAGATCATCGCGGCCGGCGGCTACTACCTCATCAAGCTTGCGACCGGTGCGACCGGCGTGGCCGTGCCGGCGCCCGATGCGACCCCGGTGGCAGGCTCCGACCTCGCAGCGGCCCAGGGCAAGCTCGCGCTGGTCAACGGCGCGGTGGCGCTGGCCAACGGCTGTCCGGCGCCGGCCGCCGTCGCCGATCTGATCGGCTGGGGTGTCTCGGTGGCGGCGTGCAACGAGACGGCGATTGCGGCGACCCAGGGCGACGCCACCAAGTCGTCGCAGCGCAAGGAGGCCGGGTGCCTCGACGCGGGCAACAACTCCACCGACTTCGTCTACGCGACCGCAGACCCGCGCAACGGCACCAACCTCGGGTTCATCGGGCTGACCAACGTCTGCCAGCCGACGCACAACGAGGCGGGCGACGGCTACGAGCTCGACTACTGCGAAAGCAAGACCGCGAGCGTCTCGGTGGCGGCCGGAGGCAACATGGTTCTGGTCGGCGAGGTCTACGAGGCCACGCTCACCACCACGCCACCCGCCGCGGCGGGCGCCTCGCCCCGCATCACCGCCCAGGTCGGCTACGGCCCGCGCAACACCAACCCGGAGTGGCAGAACGCGGGCTGGACCTTCGTGGCCGCGGCCTTCGCGGCCGATGCCGGCAACAACGACAGGTACTCGACCACGGTCGTGGCGCCGGTGGCCGGCTCGTACAGCTACACCTACCGCTTCAGCGTGGACGGTGGCGCCAACTGGACCTACTGCGACCTGCTTGGCGCGGGCTCGAACGCCGGCCTGAACTTCGAGATCACGAACCTGCCGCTCGTCACCGTGAACTGACCGGCGTGATATCCCGGGCTTGCTGAAGCGGTCTCACCGCGGGACGAGGCTTCGCGGGGTTGCACTCGATCGGGGGCTGGCACGGGCGGAATCGCCCGTGGCGCAAGTCCTCGAATCCATGTTAACATGCTGTATTCGCTTTCAATTATCGGCGGACAGATCCCGGCCTCGATTACTTGACTCGCCGCGCCATTGAGCAAGACTGCGGGCGTGAATCGAGGATCGACCGTTCCCTGCCGTGAGGTCTCGCTGAGCACGTTCCTGCTCGCGCTGGCCGCGTTCTCGCTCGCGCTGACTGCGTACGTCGCCGGCTGATCGTCGGCCTCGAGGTCCAGCTAACGCGCGAGCGCCAGGCCGGCGCCGAGCGCGATCGCCAGGCGGCTGTCGACCACGCCGTCGATGATCGCGGTCGCGCCGAGATCGAACGTGAGGGCGACGGGCCACCGGGTCGGCCACAGGTAGAACGTGGTGCCGGCGCCGAGCGCAGGCGCCACCGGCCAGGCCAGCCCCGCCTCGGCGTGGACCACCAGTTCGAGCTTGGGGCGCGCGGCCGCGGCGCGGTAGGCGATGCCGAGCGTGGCGACCCCGGTGTCGGCCAGCGGCGCGAACGGCAGCAGGTGGACCGCGGCGCGGAGCCCGAGCCGGCGGGTCACGTAGGCGGTGACGGCGAGGCCCGACCGCTGCCGGGGCTTGCCGCCGGTGAGCAGCAGCTCGCTGGTGGCCTGGAGCGCACCCCGCGGCTCGGCGCTCACGGGGACAGGCGCGATGGCGAGCCCGGCCACCAGCGCCGCGGCCAGCGCGTGACCGCGGGTGGAGCTGACGCGCCCCGAGCAGGTCACGCCACGTCGATCCGGCCGCGCGATCGCACCATCACGCCGGCCGAGAGCTCGTGGGGCGCGATCACCGCGATGCCCGGCAGCTCGGCGTCGAGCACGGCCTTGAGGTGGCGGCGGATGTCGCCCGACGCCAGCACCACGCCGTGCTCACCGACCTGGGCCCGCACCGCGGCCACCACGTCGCGCGCCAGGCCCGGCTCGAGCGCGACGATCGCCCCGCCGTCGCGCGCGAGCACCGCGCCGCGCACCGCGTCCTCGATCATCGGGTCGACGGTCCAGGCCTCGACCGTGCCGCGCGGCGCGACCGCGCCGGAGATGACCCTCGCCAGGTGGCCGCGGACGTGCTCGGCCAGGGTCGCGGCGTCGCGGGTGGCGGTGGCCGGCACCTGGGCCAGGCCCTCGAGCACGGCGGCCAGGTCGCGGATCGACACGCCCTCGGCCACCAGCCGGCGCAGCACCTGGACCAGCGCCGGCAGGGCCACGACCCGCGGGATCACGTCGCGAATCAGGCCGGCGTGACCCGGGCCCAGCTCGTCGAGCGCGGCCTGGACCGCCGGGGTCCGGACCAGCTCGGCCGCGTGCCGGTCGAGCGCGTGCGCGAGCGGCGTCGCCAGCCCGGCCGCGGTCGCCACCGACGGGGTCATCCACTCGACCGCTACCCCCCACAGCCGAAGCTCGACCTCACCGACGCGCACCGCCGGATCGAGCCGCAGCCGCAGGCCGGGCGCCCGCACCCCGAGCCGCTCGCGCAGTCCGTCGCGGGCGTCGCGCAGCGTGGCCGCCAGCGCCGCATCGGGCCGCAGCCGCGCGGCCAGCTCGACGCCGACCGCCAGTTCGAGCCCGTCGCCCGGCGTCGGCGCCGGCCCGCCCACGGCCTCGGCCAGGATCGCGGGATCGGGGCTGGCACCCACCAGCCGGGCCCGCGCCACCACGCCGACCGCGAGCGCCGCCGCGGCCAGCACCAGGAACGGCACCGTCGGCAGCCCGGGGACGATGCCGAGCAGCGCCAGGAAGCCGGCGGCGGTGAAGAACGCCCGCGGCTGGCCGCCGAGCTGACGGGCGATGTCGTCGCCGACCGCGCGCTCGCCGTCGGCCGAGGCCACCCGGGTCACCACCAGCGCCGCTGCCAGCGCGACCAGCAGCGCCGGCACCTGCACCACCAGCCCGTCGCCGATCGCCTGGATCGCGTAGATCGACGCCGCCTCGTGCGCCGACAGCCCGCGCTCGCCCATGCCGATGAGCATCCCGCCGGCCAGGTTGACGACGACGATCAGGATGGCGGCGATGACGTCGCCCTTGACGAACTTCATCGCGCCGTCGAGCGCGCCGTAGAGCTGCGACTGGCTGTCGAGCGCGGCCCGGCGCCGGCCGGCCTCGGCCTGGTCGATCGCGCCGGCCTTGAGGTCGCCGTCGATCGCGAGCTGCTTGCCCGGCAGCCCGTCGAGCGCGAACCGGGCCGCGACCTCGGCCACCCGCTCGGCGCCGCGCGCGACCACCAGGTACTGCACGATCGTGATGACCGCGAACACGACGACGCCGACGATCAGGTCGCCACGCGCCACGAACCCACCGAACGCGCGGACCACGTCGCCGCCATCGCCGAGCGCGAGGATGCGGCGGGTGGTCGACACGTTGAGCCCGAGCCGGAACAGCGTGGCCAGCAGCACCAGCGTCGGCAGCGTGGTCAGCCGGGCCGGGCTCGGCGCGTACACCGCCGACAGCAGGATGACCACCGCCGACGTCAGGCTGACCGCCAGCAGCACGTCGATCGCGGCCCGCGGCAGCGGCACCAGCATCATGCCGACCACCGCGACCACGACGATCGCCAGCGCGACGTCGCCCCAGCCCCGACCCGGGGATGTGCTCATGGCCGTCAGCATCGCCCACCGATGTGACATCGGCAAACGTCCACGTCCACATCCACATCCACGCCCATGCCCACGTCAACGTGGACGTACGGCGACGTCACCGTCAACACCGGGCTACGCCTCTTCGAGCTCGCTGGGGTCGAGCTCGAGCACGTCGTCCTCGACGCCGTCGCGCGGGCCGCCGAGATGGCGGATGAGCGACAGGTGGACCTGGCTGCGGATCAGGCGCAGCACGCTGTCGAGCTCCTTGGGCGTGACGTTCAACCGGGTCTTGAGCGCGCCCAGGGTCGCCAGCACCAGCGTCTCCTTGGCCTTCTCCAGCCAGCGGAACGCGGTGACCCGGTGGACCCGGTAGATCGCGCCGATCTCGTCGATGTTGAGGCCGTCGATGTGGTGGTAGCGGAGCAGGGTCTGCTCGCGCGGGCCGAGCTGGGCCATGGCGTCGGAGAACGCCGCCCGGAACTCGGCGGCGTAGGTCCGCTTCATGTACTCGATCTCGGGATCGTCGCCGGGCATCGCCTGCTGGGCGATGAGCTGATCGTCGTCGGCGAGGACCTCGTGCTTGCCCTTGCGCAGATCGTTCAAGCAGGTCCGCACCGCCACGCTCCGCACCCAGCGCCGGAGGTCGCCGCGGCCGGCGTAGTCGGCGATCTTGCCGGGGCTGCCGTCGCCGACGAACAGCCGCTGGCGGACCATCTGCTTCACGTCGTTCGAGCGCGGCGGGCCGATCCGCATCCGGGCCAGCGCGATGTCGACCTCGCGCATGTAGTGGCGATCGAACGTGGCCAGCGCGACCTTGTCGCTGGCGGCGCAGGCGCACGCCAGGTAGAGGTCGCCCGGCCGCAGCGTGGCCAGCGCGCCGGCGACGTCGGTCTCACCGTCGAGACGGGCGGCGATGAAGCCGATCAGCCGGACCGGCTCGACGACGACGTCGGGCCAGGCCGCGCGGCCCTCGGCCACCAGCTCGAGCAGCCGGCGATCGAGGTCGGGCACGCTGGCGAGGTTCGCGCGCAGCGCCAGCGGCGCCGCGTCGAGAAACGGCTGGACGAGCGCGGTCGCCTCCACGAGCCGCGATCACGCCACAACGCGCACGCCGGCGCAATGGCCAGGACCAGGGCTGGTCCCAGGCGGGGCCCACGAGCCGCGTGCTACGATCCCAGGAATGAGCGAGGTGCAGCGCCGGCCACGCAAGCAAGGCGCCGAGCACTTCCTCAAGCTGGTGCGCGACCTGCCCGAGCCCAGCCCGCGCGTGTTGTTCGCGCAGCTCGAGGAGCTGGGCTACCGCGGCCAGGACCTGGCCCGCCGGGCGATGTGCCTCATGGCCTATCGCCACATCCGCCGGGTCAAGCGCATCCACCTCGAGGGCGTCGATCGAGCCGAGCTGCCGCGCAAGACCAACGTGCTCCTGGTCGGACCGACCGGCTGCGGCAAGACCTACCTGGTCGAGCTCTTGTTCCAGAAGCTCCTGCGGTTGCCGATGACCCTGGTCGACATCACCACGTTCTCGGAGACCGGCTACGTCGGCCAGGACCCGTCGGCGATCCTGACCCGCCTGGTCCACGCCGCCGACGACAACCCGATGCTGGCCGCGATCGGCGTGGTCTGCCTCGACGAGCTCGACAAGATCGCCTCGGGCCAGAACAGCGCGCTGTTCGCCGGCGCCGGCACCACCAAGGACGTCACCGGCATGGGCGTGCAGCGCGAGCTGTTGAAGATGCTCGAGGCCAGCGACGTGGTGGTGCCGCTCGAGCTCGGCCACTCGAGCTACACCGACCACGTGGTGCTATCGACCGCCGACGTCGCGTTCGTCGGCTGCGGCGCGTTCAGCGGGTTCCAGCAGGTCGCGCGCCGGCGCGGCGCCAAGGACCACGTCGGGTTCGGCAAGAGCGCGCCCAAGGGCGTCGACAGCGACGCGATCGCGGTCGACATCACGCCCGAGCAGGTCGAGAACGTCGGCAACTTCCAGGCCTATGGCTTTCTGCCCGAGCTGATCGCGCGCTTCACCCGCATCGTGCCGTTCCGCGCGCTCGATCGCGGCACCTTGAAGGAGATCCTGCGCGGCGACGTGATCGCCCGCATGACCCGCGAGTTCCGCGGCGAGGGCCTGACCCTCGACGTCGACGAGGCGGTGCTCGATCACATCGTCGACCATGCGCTGCGGCGCGAGACCGGCGCCCGCGGCCTGGTCGCGGCCCTGGCCCGCCAGCTCGAGGACGTCGCGTTCGACGCGTTCGGCCACGACGCCGGCGCCACCGTCCGGGTCCGGGTCGTCGACGACGAGCTGACCACGAGCCTGGCCTGATGCGAGCGCTCCTCGCGATCGGCGTGCTCGCAGCGATGGCCGGTTGCGGTGACGATGGTGCCGCGGCGACGGTCGACGCCGCCGCACTCGACGCCGCCGCGCTCGACGCCCCGACCGACAGCGGACAGGACGGTCCGCCCGGCAGCCGCCCGCACCCGCTGTACCCGGCGCTCGATCTCGACACCCTGCCCGGGGCCGGGGGCGCGGCCGGCGCGGCCTACCAGCCGCCGGCGCTGCCCACCACCACCCGCACGATCACGATCGCCAGCGCGGGCGCCCAGGCCGCGCGCGAGCTGCTGGCCGCGTGTCAGATCGCCGGCACCGCGGTCACCGTGCCCGACGCCGCCGGCAACCTCGGCACCGCCTTCCTCGGCGCGGCCGACGACTGCGACATCACGCTCGGCCCGGCGGTGGTCGTCAACATCCTGTACCTCGGCCACCTCAACACGCCGGCGGTGGCGCCGGTCCACCGGATCCGGATCCGCGGCGGCCAGCTCGGCCAGGTCCTGGTCGATCCCGGCTCGACCGACCTCGTCCTCGACGGCGTCGTCATCAACAACGCGGTGGTGCCGCCCGTGGCCCGGGCCAACACGGCGGTCTACCTGATCGGCGATCGCACCGGGGTCGGCGCGGTGGTCGACCGCGTCGCCGTCGTCAACTCGATCATCCGCATGCTGCCGGCGGCGTCGGGCGCCGCCACCGACGGCGCGGCCTACTACGCCCAGGGCGCGCGCAACGTGTTCTTCGCCGGCGACAACCTCATCACCGCCGGCGATCGCAACTCGTGGGGCTTCCTGATCGGCGGCGGCAAGAACGTGCTGCTGGTCGACCTCGTGGTCCGGGTCTCGACCGACAAGCTGGTCCGCATGGAGGACGCCGCGGTCGACTACGTCTACGTCAAGGGCGGGACCTGGATGCGCGAGGCCACGCCCGCGACCGGCGCGGCGACCAGCGACACCTTCGTCCAGCGCGACGACCGCGGCACCGACCACGTCTACCTCCACGATCCCGCGGTGTGGCTGATGCCGCCGCTCGCGACCACGTTCGGCGCCTCGCACGGCGCCGGTCAGGTCGGCAAGCACTGGGAGGTCCGGCGGATCGCGTGGCACGCGCCGTCGGCGGCCGCGGTCAGCGACGCGCTCCTGACCGGCGCCCAGGCCGGCTGCTTCGCCGGCGCGTCCTGCGACTACGGCGTCGGCACCCACAGCTACGCCTACGACGCCGCGCTCGCCCTGCCCGCCCATCCCTGGCGCGACCTGCCGGCCTTCGCCGACGACGACCCCGACCACCAGCCCAGCGCGCCCTGAGAGTTTGTGAAACAAACTCGTTTCCGTACAGGCGCTGCCGACGTTCCTCGTCGGCGAGCCGATCAACCAGAGGCTGGGAATCTGAAGGATTCACAGCCTCTGATCCGCGAACGAGAGACGCGAGGTTACTGCGCGGGGACGGTGGTGCCGGGCGGGGTGATGAACTGGCCCTTGAGCCGGTCGTGGAGCGCGACCTCGAGCTTCTCGCGCTTGCCGATCACCCAGCCGGGCAGCTGCGGATCGTCGGGCTTGAACTTGTAGGGCGCCGCGTACCCGGCGCGAACCTGATGGGCGCTGGGTAGCACCGCCACGGCGTAGGGCGGGGCGGCGCCGACCACCTGCACGATGAAGCCGAGGAACACCGCGCCATCCACGCTGAGGTTCTCGACCGAGCCGGAGGTGTCGCGGTTGGCGTTCGCGATGTCGGCGTAGGTGCCGTCGGGCTCGTACCAGCGGCCGTCGGTGAGGATGGTGCCGGCCTCCGGATCCGACCGGAACACCGGGTACAACGGCTTCACTGCCTCGATCGTCGCCAGGTAGACCTCGTCGCGGGTGCCCTGGTACCGGGCCGAGCGCGCCTCCTTGAGCGCGGCCGAGGGGCCACACGCGGCCAAGGTCACGGCCGCGACCACACCCAGCAGCACGGAGCGACGGTTGATCCTCATGCCTCCTGGCTACGAGGCACGCTGAGCAAAGTCAAGACCCACGATGCCGCGCGCCGCGCCCGACTCGGTTGGAGGGGTGGAATCGCTGCGCCGCGCCGCGCGTTCCCCGGGTGGACGGATCGTGCTACGTCGAGGCCCCGCATGGACAAGATCGTCGTAGAAGGTGGTCACCGCCTGGTCGGCGAGATCCCGGTGTCTGGTGCCAAGAACGCGGCCCTGCCGTTCATGGCCGCCGCGATCCTGCCGACGGGCCCCTGCACCTACAAGAACATGCCGCAGCTACAGGACGTGGCCACCATGGCCAAGCTCCTGCGCCACCTCGGCTGCGAGGTCGACGGCAAGCGGACAATGACCATCGCGCCGCCCGCCGGCAAGCGGCTCAAGCTCGAGGCGCCCTACGAGCTGGTCAAGACCATGCGGGCCAGCGTGCTGGTGCTGGGGCCGCTGGTCGCGCGCTACGGCAAGGCCCGGGTGTCGCAGCCCGGCGGCTGCGCGATCGGCACCCGGCCGATCGATCAGCACCTGAAGGGCCTCGAGGCGATGGGCGCCAAGGTCCACCTCGACCACGGCTACGTCGACGTCGAGTGCAAGCGGCTGCGCGGCGCCACGATCATGCTCGACATGCCGACGGTGACCGGCTGCGAGAACTTGATGATGGCGGCGGCGCTCGCCCGTGGCCGCACCGTGCTCGAGAACGCGGCGTGCGAGCCCGAGGTCGAGGACCTGGCGGTGGTGCTCAACAAGATGGGCGCGCGGATCACCGGCGCCGGCACGTCGATCATCACGATCGACGGCGTCGACGAGCTGCAGCCGATCGAGCACGCGATCATCCCCGACCGGATCGAGGCCGGCACGTTCGCGGTCGCGGCGGCGATCACCCGCGGCGACGTCCTCCTGACCGGGGCCCGGGCCGAGCACATGGAGGCGATCCTGGCCAAGCTGCGGGCGGCCGGGGCCACCGTCACCGTCGAGGCCGGCGGGGTCCGGGTCCGCGGCGGCGGCGAGCTCATGCCGGTCGACATCACGACTCAGCCCCACCCCGGCTTCCCGACCGACATGCAGGCCCAGTTCATGGTGCTGGCGACCCAGGCCAAGGGCCAGAGCATGATCAAGGAGATGATCTTCGAGAACCGCTACATGCACGTGCCCGAGCTGGCGCGCATGGGCGCCGACATCCACGTCGACGGCCGGACCGCGATCATCCGCGGCGGCGGCAAGCTCAGCGCGGCGGCGGTGATGGCGACCGATCTGCGGGCCTCGGCGTCGCTGGTGCTGGCCGGCCTGGTGGCGGCGGGCAAGACCGAAGTGCTGCGCGTCTACCACCTCGACCGCGGTTACGAGCAGCTCGAGAAGAAGCTGCGCGGCGCCGGCGCCAAGATCCGCCGGGTCAAGGCCTGAGCGCGATGTCGGCGACGCTGCGATTGGCGCTGCCCAAGGGCCGGATCCTCGACGAGTCGGCGGCGCTGTTCGCGCGCGCCGGCTACGACCTGTCGCCGGTGCTGGGCGACAGCCGCAAGCTCATCCACGCCTGCGGTCCGTTGACCGTGCTGGTGCTGCGCAGCTCGGACGTGCCGACCTACGTCGCCCACGGCGCCGCGGATATCGGCGTGGCCGGCTCCGACGTGCTCGACGAGGACGGCGGCGATCTGTACGAGCCTCTCGACCTCGGCATCGGCCGCTGCACGATGATCGTCGCCGAGCGCGCCGACGCCGCGCGCCCCGACCGGGCGCCGATGCACCTGACCTACGCCAGCAAGTACCCGCGGACCACCCGCGACTACCTGCAGCGCAAGGGCATCACCGCCGAGGTCATCAAGCTGTCGGGCGCGATCGAGCTGGGCCCGCTGACCGGGCTGTGCGACCGGATCGTCGACATCACCCAGACCGGCGAGACCCTGCGCCAGAACGGCCTGCGCGTGATCGACACCGTGGCCGAGGTCTCGACCCGGCTGGTGGTGAACCCGGCGGCGATGAAGCTCGAGGGCGCGGCGGTGGCCGAGCTGATCGAGCGCCTCGAACGGGCGCTGGCGACCGCCTGATCGTCGAGCACGCCGACGCGAACCTGCCCGCGGGGCCCGTCCTGTAGTATGTAGGGCGCCGTGTCCGACCTCAGGGCGTTCGTTGCCGAAGGTATCCGCCGTCACCCCCGGGTGGCGTACCAGGACCTGTTCGGCGGCGAGGACGACGGCGGCCGGCTCGCGGTGGCGCTGCCGCCCTTGCCCAGCTTCCGCCACGAGCACGTCGGCGTCCTGACCATCATCGACTGGGACCACAAGCTGCCGTCGCAGACCCTGGCCCTGCGCATCTTCGCCTACTACAGCGACGAGGCGCTCGAGGCCGGGCTCGAGGCCTACGACGATCGCATCGAGCAGATCGCCGAGCGCGACCGCTACCCCGAGTTCGACGTCCCCGACTTCGACGGGCTGCCCGCCGACGAGGCCTACGAGATCGAGCTGTCGCCGGCCGGCGTCATCGGCCGCTGCCGGCTGACCTCGGCGTGGCGGCGGACGATCGCGGGCACCGAGGCGGCGGCGGCGGTGGCGCTGGCCCAGCAGTCGCCCGAGTTCGGCAACCTGGTGGCCTCGAGCAGCGCGCGGCCGTCGTACCTCGGCGAGCTCGAGGCGGTGTCGTGGACCCCGCCGTGCGAGTCGCAGCACGGCCGCTGGACGCTCGACGTCTGGTACCTCTTGGCCTTCGACGGCCGGGTCGGCTCGGGGCGCAGCTTCCTGGTCGACCTCGTCGACAACGCGCTGGTCACGACCCGCGACTTCTCGGTCCGGACCGGCTGATCTGGATCAGGGTGCCCGCCACGCGTCGAGCGTATCATCCGATGCTGGCGCTCAGGCCCGCAGGACGCGGCCGAGGACCGCCGCGAGTTCGGTCGCGAGCGTGGCCTTGATGGCGGCCATGGTGACGGTCGCGCCCGGCGGCAGCTCCACGGCGATCGACGTCATCACCGTGGCGTCGAAGCCGCACGGGTTGATGCGCTGGAAGTAGGCGAGGTCGGTGGTGACGTTGAGGGCGAGGCCGTGGAAGGTCACCCAGCGCCGGCAGGCGATGCCCATCGAGCAGATCTTCTGGCGGCGGCCCGCGCGGCCGTCGAGCCAGACCCCGGTCTTGCCCGGCTCGCGGCCGGCGGCGAGCCCGACGGTGGCCAGGGTGCGGATCACCGCCTCCTCGAGGTTGCGCAGGAAGCGGTGGAGGTCGCGCTCGCCGTCGTCGAGGAGCACGATCGGGTACGCCACCAGCTGGCCGGGGCCGTGGTAGGTCGCGTCGCCGCCGCGCTCGATCTCGATGACCTCGACCTCGCCGGCGGCCAGCACGTTGGCCAGCGCCTTCTGGCTGCGGCCGACGGTGATGACGTGGGGGTGCTCGAGCAGCAGGAGCGTGTCGGCGCCGGCGCCGGTCTTGCGGGCGTCGACCTGCGCGAGCTGGCGGGCCCAGGCGTCACGGTAGGCGACCACGCCGAGATCGTCGACGATCAGGACGCGGGCGGCCGGCTCAGGCGCGGTCATCGTCGAGCCCGTACTTCTGGACCAGCCGGATCAGGTTGCGACGCGAGACCTTGAGCTCGGCCGCGGCCCGGGTCTTGTTGTGGTGGTGGCGGCGCAGCGCGTCGACGATCATCCGCCGCTCGAGCGCTTCGAGGGCCTGCGGCAACGAGCGGAGGTCGAGCGGCGCCGGCACCGCCACGCTGTCGGCGGCGACGTGGTGGCGGATCCGCGGCGACAGCTGATCCTCGTCGATGATCGGCTCGTCGCCAGCCAGGACGACCGCGCGCTCGATCTCGTTCTCGAGCTCGCGGACGTTGCCGGGCCAGGGGTAGGCCGCGAGCCGGACGGCGCAGGCCTCGGTGACCCGCTTGTCGCGCCCGTCGAGGCGGTGGCGGGCCAGGAAGTGCTCGACCAGGCGCCGGATGTCGTCGGCCCGCTCGCGCAGCGCGGGCAGGACCATGTTGATGACGTGGATGCGGTAGTAGAGGTCCTCGCGGAACTGGCCGGCGGCGACCATGGCGCGCAAGTCGCGGTTGGTGGCGGCGATGATCCGGACGTCGACCCGCCGGGTCTCGGTGTCGCCGACCGGGTTGTAGGTGCCCTCCTGGATGACCCGCAGGACCTTGACCTGCAGCGCCGGCGACATGTCGCCGATCTCGTCGAGGAAGAAGGTGCCGGTGTCGGCGATCTCGAACAGCCCGGGCTTGTCGCTGACCGCGCCGGTGAAGGCGCCGCGCTTGTAGCCGAACAGCTCGGAGTCGAGGAGGTTGTCGTTGAACGCCGAGCAGTTGGTGACGATGAACGGGCGCGCGGCCCGGGCCGAGCCCTCGTGGATCGCGCGCGCCACCAGCTCCTTGCCGGTGCCGTTCTCGCCCTGGATCAGCACGGTCGCGTCGGAGCGCGAGACCCGGTCGAGCATGGTGTAGAGCGCCTGCATCGGCGGCGACTGGCCGATCAGGGCGTCGTAGGCCTGGCGGGCGCCGGCCAGCATCGGTGCGCGGGCCCGACCGGCGACCTCGCGCGCGGCCTCGGCCAGGAGGTCGCCGAACAGCGCGATCTCGCCGCTCGACAGGTCATCGGCGCCGGCATGGTGGTCGCTGGTGTGGCCGGCGAGGAGCGCGCCGACGACCTCGCCGCGGACCACCACCGGCGCGGCGATCTCGCGGACCCGGGCGTGGGGTGTCAGCACGGCCCACGGCTCACCGGGGTCGAGGAGCGCGGCCCACAGCAGCCGCGTGCAGTCGTCCGCGCACCGGGCCGGATGGCCGTCATCATCGAGGGCGTGGGGCATGTGGGCGGCGTGGCCGGCGAGGTCGATCCAGCCCAGCGACAGCCCGCGACGCCGTGCGACCGCGGAGAGATGCCGGACGAGGTCGATGTCGAGCACCCGGTCCCAGTCGATGGCTGACACCGCGATCACTGCCGGCAGTGTGACAAGTCGGCACAGCCGGCGCAATGGCAGGTGCGACCGCGTGAAATTTGCCTGAGCCCCACGATTTCTGGTGGCTGACACCATTCATATTGGTCAGACCACGTTCACAGGTGGCTGACACCCGATTTTTGGTCCGACCAACCTTGGTTGGTGGCTGACACCAGAGAGGTCATGCGCCCCCAAGCGGTGTCTGACACCTCGTAGTTGGTCAGGCCAATCCCTGTGAGATGCCGCCGCGGAGGTCGGACCAGTCGGTGGCGCCAGCACCGCCCGCCGTCGCGTGCTGGTACAGTTCCGTCATGTCCGCGGTCGTCGAGCAGTTGCGCGCGCGCTTCGCGGACGCCCCGGGCGACCTCGTCGCGGCCTACGTCTTCGGCAGCGAGGGACGTGGCGCCGCCGGGCCGGGCAGCGACGTCGACGTCGCGATCTTGCTGGGGCGCCAGCCGGCACGCACGCTGTCGGGGCAGCCCTACGAGCTGGCGGCCGAGCTGGCGGAGCTGCTCGGGCGCCGCGTCGACCTCGTGGTCCTCGACAGCGCCCCGCCGGATCTAGCCCATCGCGTCCTGCGCGACGGGATCATCGTGCTGGATCGCGATCGCGCCGCGCGGCTCCGGTTCGAGGTCGCAGCCCGCAACGCGTACTTCGATCTCAAGCCGTTCCTCGAGCGGTACCGGCGCCACGCGGCATGACCGACGCGCCGCTCATCGCGAAGAAGCTCGCGTTCATCGAGACGTGCGTGCAGCAACTGCAGACCATGGCCCGCGTCGAGCTGATCGATCATGACCTGCGCGAGGAGCGCTTCATCGAGCACACGCTGCAGCTCGCGATCCAGGCCGCGCTCGACGCCGCCTCGCACGTCGTCTCCGACGAGCGGCTCGGTGAGCCGGCCACCAACCAGGACCTGTTCCGGCTGCTCGCCCAGCATCGGTGGATCGAGCCGGGCTCGGTCGCCACGCTGCGCGCGATGGTTGGCTTTCGCAACGTGCTCGTCCACGGCTACGCCGACGTCGATCGCGCGATCGTGCGCGACGTCGTCGAGCACCACCTCGGCGACCTGCTCGCCTTCGTCGCCCAGCTCCGCGCACGGCTCGCGACCGCGCCGTGAGCACCTCCCGACCGGTCAGGTCGGCAGATCGAGCGCCCAGCGCAGCGCGACCCGGAGCTCGGTCCACGCGCGCTCGTCGGCCTCGAGGTACGGCACCTCGACGGTGACCACCTCCAGCCCGAGGTCGTGGCCGTACTTGCTGCCGAACGAGCCCGGCGTCGGATAACCGATGTCCCCGGATGCCGCGTAGCCACAGAGCTGCGCCATCTCCTCGGCCAGCTCGCGACCGCGACCGTCCCAGTTGAGCACGCGGTAGGTGGCGTGCAGCGCGATCAGCCGCTCGGCACCGACGCGGGCGATGGTCGCGACCAGCGCGGCGGTCTCGGGCTCCGACTCGGGCCCGAGGCCGGGGTGATAGCCGGCTGGGTGCGCGGCGCTCCACGTGCTCGAGGCGAAGTTGCGGTTGAGATCGACGTCGCGCGCGTTGTTCTTGCTGCCGGCGAGCAGCCCGTCGAGGTTGAGCACCGGCACGATCCAGGTCTCGCGCCCGGGCGGCCGATCGACCAGCTCCTCGATCAGCCGCTGGGCCTGCAGCGCGCTGGCCGGCTCGTCGCCGTGGATCGCGCCGAACACCACCGCCGGCGGCCGCGGCCGCGCGTAGCTCGGCGGTGCGCACACGGTGGCCTCGATCGGCCGGCCGCGCACGGTGGTGCCGATCGTGACCTCGCGCCGCACGCCCACGTCAGGTCCTCGCCCGGCGCAGGACCAGGAGCCTCGACCGCATTGCCTGGACCGCTAGCCCTGCTGCTCGAGGTTCTTGCCGAACACCGTCGCGAGCCCGTAGCCGAGCAATGCCGTGAAGGCCGCCGGCACCCAGCCCGACAGCAGCGTGTTGTTGAGCTGGCCCTTGAGCGTGTCGCCCAGGTGACCCCTCAGCAGCACCTCGGTGTACGCGGCGATCACGGTCAGCAGGATGAACACCCAGGCGATGACCTTGGCGCCCGCCGAGCTCGACGCCGGCAGCCAGACCAGCAGCGACACGAACGCGACGATGAAGGGCAGCAGGTGCACCGCCGCCATGATCTTGGCGTCGCCGTTGCCGTCGGTGAGCGCGGTGAACACCGCCTTGATCGGCGGATCGCCGCCGCCGACCGGCACCAGCAGCGGCAGCAGGATGCACAGCGCGCCGATGGTCGCGAGCAGCCGGCCGAGGACCGCGCCGCGATATTCCTGTCGGAGCATCAGGCCGGCGACCAGCGTCAACTCGGCGACGTAGAAGCAGATCATCTGCCACTCGATCTTGGGTCCCTTGACGTAGTTCACCAGCGCGATCGCGAGGGGCACGATGCCCAGCACCGCGGCGAGCGCGCCCCGCGGCACGGTCGCCAGCGGCACCAGGCCGAACACCAGCGCGAGCACACCGGCCGCCGCCAGGTAGATCTCGGTGAACTTGCCGAGGGCGTCGAGCTTGTCGTTCTGCAGCGCCTCCCAGCGGAAGTGCAGCGCGGGCTTGACCATCATCGGCACGGCGAACGCCGCGAGGAGCAACACCCCGAAGACGATCAGACAGGCGCGCAGGCCGTCGTTGTACGGCTCGAAGGGAGCACCGGCGCGAGCGGCCGAGCGCGACGCGAGGTACGGCGGCGCGCCGTAGGCCATCCCGGGCGGCGGCATCTGCTGCTGCGGCGGCATCTGCTGCTGCGGCGGCATCTGCTGCTGCTGCGGCATGCCGGGCTGGGGATAGCCACCCATGCCAGGCGGAGGCCCGCCCATCGGCTGCGGCTGGGGATAGCCACCCATGCCAGGCGGAGGCCCGCCCATGCCAGGCGGCGGCCCGCCCATCGGCTGCGGCTGCGGATAGCCACCCATGCCAGGCGGCGGCCCGCCCATGCCGGGCGGCGGACCACCCATCGGCTGCGGTTGGGGATAGCCACCCATGCCGGGCGGCGGACCACCCATCGGCCCGCCCATCCCAGGCGGCGGACCGCCCATAGGCCCGCCCATCCCGGGCGGCGGACCACCGACGGGCCCGCCCATCCCGGGCGGCGGACCACCGACGGGCCCACCCATGCCGGGCGGCGGACCGCCCTGCGGCACGAACATCGTCTTGGCCCCGACCGGCGGCTGCGCGGCGGCCGGTGGCGGTGCGGCCGCGGGTGCGGCGCCCGGCTGGAACGGCGACTGCTGGAACATCGTCGCGGCGCCCGACGGCGGCGCGGCGGGTGGCGGTGCCGCGGGTGCGGGTGCCGCGGGTGGCGGCGCCGCTTGCGGGACCTTGATGCCGAGCGACTCGGCTGACGCCATCATCGTCGCGGCGGTCCCGAGCGCGGCAGCGGGTGGAGCCGCCGGCGGTGGCGCGGCGGACAGCGGCGCGGCGGCGGGTGGAGCCGCGGCGGGCGGCGGCGGTCCACCCGCGGCGGGCTTACCCTGCATCGCGGCGAGGACATCGGCGGCCTGCCAGCCCATCACTGTCTTGGCCTGGACACCACCCTGACCGGGGGGTGGCGCCACGGGTGCCTGCTTGGCGCCGCAGAACACGCAGTGCAGCGCGGCGTCCGGTAGATCCTTTGCACAGCTCGCGCACTTCTTCACGGAGTTCTCCCCGGCCGAAACGGCCGCGCGACCTTGCGTCCAGGTCCCCGAAAGGTCGACCTATTACCACTCGCGCCGTCGGCTCGTGTCAATCGCCGACGGTGGAAACCACGGCCGCGATCCTCGGCGATGAGCCAGCCGCGCCGCGCGCGAGGTGCCGCCCCGACGGCGATCGCAGCCCGCCGAACCTCCGCCCGCGCCCCCGAACGCCAGCTTCATTGTAAATCCATCGCCGATGGCTCGCCGGACTGCAGGACAGCGGCGATTGCGCCGGCGCCACCGCCCGCTCGCGCTACACTTTTCCCATGCCCCAGGCCGGTTCCAAGAAGTCCCAAGCCCTGTGGTTGCTGGTGCTCGCCGCCGTGATCTTCCTGTGGTGGTACCTGCGTCCGGCCAAGGACGAGGGGGCCAGCGCCGCCGACATCGCCGCCGATCTCCGGGCCGGGGTCGGCGCCGATCCCGACGATCTGCTGATCGACCTGAGGGACGACGCGACCCCCGCGCAGGTCGCGGCGATCGATCACGACCTCGGCCTCGATCTCCAGCTCGTCTCGGCCCAGTCCGCCGACGAGCAGTTCTACCGCGCCCACGTCGACGCCGCCCGCGCCGACGCCGTGCTCGCCGCCCTCGCGCACCGGCCCGAGGTCGAGCTCGCCGAGCACGACGCGCTCTACTCGCTGTCGCCGACGGAGCTGGCGCCGCTCGAGGTCGTCCCGCCGACCGGCACCTGGGAGGGCTTCCCCGACGATCCGCTCTACGCCAAGCAGTGGCACATGCGCCAGATCGGCATGCCGGCGGCCTGGAAGCTCGCCGACGGCGACGGCGTGATCGTCGCGGTGCTCGACACCGGCGTCGCCTACGAGAACCACGGCAAGTTCCATCAGGTCGAGGATCTGGCCGGCGTCGAGTTCGTCAAGCCCTACGACTTCGTCGGCAACACCACCCACGCCAACGACGACCACGGCCACGGCACCCACGTCACCGGCACGATCGCGCAGGCCACCAACAACGGCAAGGGCGTGGCCGGCATCGCCGGCAAGGTCAAGATCATGCCGCTCAAGGTCCTGTCCGCCAGCGGCTCGGGCTCGGTGGCCGGCATCGCCGACGCGATCCGCTACGCCGCCGACAACGGCGCCAGCGTGATCAACATGAGCCTCGGCGGCGCGTTCCCGTCGCGGGTGCTCAAGAAGGCCGTGGCCTACGCTCACTCCAAGGGCGTGGTCGTGGTCTGCGCCGCCGGCAACGAGAGCCGCGGCAGCGTCGGCTATCCCGCGGCCTACCCTGGCGCGATCGCGGTGTCGGCGACGCAAGAGGACGAGGGCACCGCCTTCTACTCGAACTACGGCAAGGATGTCGACATCGCCGGGCCCGGCGGCAACACCCGCGCCGGCGAGGCCGGCGGCGTCCTCCAGAACACGATCGTCGTCGGCAACCCCGGCAAGAGCGGCTACTTCGCGTTCATGGGCACGTCGATGGCGTCGCCCCACGTCGCCGGCGTCGCGGCGCTGGTGGTCGGCGAGGGCGTCACCAACCCCGACATGGTCGAGCAGATCCTGAAGGACAGCGCCCGCAAGCCCAACAAGCAGAAGTACACCAGCGACAAGTACGGCGCCGGCATCATCGACGCGCCCGCCGCGATCCTGGCCGCGCGCTCGAAGCACGGCGCCGATCAGACCGGGCTCGC
The DNA here is from genome assembly GCA_043775605.1 of Myxococcales bacterium. Taxonomy (GTDB): domain Bacteria; phylum Myxococcota_A; class Polyangia; order Haliangiales; family Haliangiaceae; genus UBA2376. The sequence continues at coordinate 3,760 of JAYVSF010000050.1, read as the reverse complement.
GCTGCTGCTGGCCGCCGCGGTCGCCGCCACCGCTCGCCGCCGCACCCTCGCCACCAGGCTCGGCGCCGGCTTCTACGGCGCGGCCGGCCTCGCCGCTGGCGGCCTGTTCTTCCTGCCGTGGCTGGCCGGCGGGGTGTCGTCGTGGTGGGGCGTCGAGGCGCTCACCCGCGGCCTGCCGTCGCTGGACATGGCGCTGCTCGGCCCGCTCGGCCATGGCAACCCGCTGTTCATGAGCGCGCTCATCCCGCTCGGCCTCATCGCGGTCGCCGGCGGCGTGCCCCGCCTGCGCGGCGTGCTCGCGGGCATCGCGGTCGGCGTCGCCGCTCACCTGCTGTTCTTCGCGGTGGTGCCGGTGTTCGACGTCCGCTACGTGCCCGGCGTCGACGGCCTGCTCGACAGCCTGTGGCTGGTCGGCAACGCCGCGCTGTGCGCCGGCCTGGCCGTGCTGACGCTGCGCCGATGAAGGTCGTCGGACGGCGCCACCGGGTCACGGTCAAGCGCGACCAGTACAAGTTCTCGTGCGCCCACATGACCGTCTTCCCCGACGGCACCAAGGAGCGCCTGCACGGTCACAACTACCAGCTCGGCCTCGAGCTGGAGCTGGCCGCCGTCGACTTCGCGCGCATGCTGCCGTTCGTGGCGATCAAGGACTGCCTGGCCGGCCTGTGCCTCGAGCTGCGCGAGCGGGTGTTGATCGCCGAGCACAACCCGCTGACCACGCTGGTCCGGGTCGACGCCGACGAGGTCGAGCTGACCGTGTGCGGCAAGCGCTACGTGTTTCCGCGCGAGGACGTCGTGCTGTTGCCGATCGACAACGTTTCGGTCGAGGCCCTGGCCGCGCACCTCGCCGATCGGGTCCTGGCCAGCCTCGGCCCCAGCCTGGCGCCGGGCGTCGTCACCGCGCTCGACGTCTGGGTCAGCGAGAGCCCGGGCCAGGGCGCGACCTGCCGGCTCGACCTCGGCGCCTGAGCGCGCAAGCGCCAGGACGCCAGGAGCCGATTCCGCGTGGTGAGCGGCGACGTTGCGGGCGCTGCGCACAGCTCGCCCGCGGTTCACGCGCCACGCACCTCCACCCAGCCGATCAACTTCGCGGCGTAGCTGCCACCCTTGGGCACAATCTCGCGGCGCTGCAGCTCATGCGCGAGCATCGGCTCGATGGTCTCGTGCAGCAGCGTCCGCTTCGCGCCGGTGTTGTTGTCGTTCGCGAGTTCGATGGCCGTGCCCTTGAGGCGCTTGCCCTGGAACTCCTCGCGGAGCGTCAGACCGAGCATCTGATGCCCTCGACGCAGCGTCCCTGCGCCCCCGGACGGAGGGCCCGCGAGTCCGAGCGACGCTACGGCGGAGCAGACCCGAAGCTCGACGCCCTGGTGACGTACGCGCAGGCGCTCGACGAGCGGGCGCTCGATGGGTTGGTCCTCATCGCGGGCGAGATGGCAGCCCAGCGCAACGGGCGCTGACCGCGTCCGCCGGCAGCGGGGGCCGCGCGCCCCCCCGCTGCCGCGAGGTGCCCGGGTGCTGACCTCAGCTCATTCGTCGTCGCGCACGAGGCGCAGGGTCAACTGCCGGGCGCCGTGGCGGAGGTAGGCGATCCGGACCTCTTGGCGGACGATGCAGTAGATGACGCGGTGCCGGTCGACGAGGAGTTGCCGGTAGCCCCGGTAGGGACCGTCCATCACCGAGCCGAGGAGTGGGAACTCGGCCAGCAGCCCGACCGTGTGGACGATCCGCGCTCGGGCACGGTCGGCGAGCGCGTCGAGGTCGGTCTGCGCCCGCCGCGTCCATCGGACCCGCGTCATCGCCGGCGAGGGGGCTTGGCGCGCCGGACGACCGCGGCGTGGTCCACCATGCGCCCGGCTTCCATGTCGGCCTCGGCCTCGGCGAGCCGCTCACGCCAATCCGGAAAGGACTGCTCATCGAGGGTCGCCAGGTGGCCCTCGTAGAGCTCGTAGTTGACCAGCATCGCCGCCGGGCGGCCCCGTTGGGTCAGGATCACGGGCTCGCCGGTCTTGCGGACCTGCTCGACCAGCGCGCGCGATCGGCGTTGCAGATCGGAGATCGGCGCGATCCTTTCGATCTTGGCCATTGTCCGTATACTAACGCATGGCTGGATATGCGTCCAGGCATGCGGATCGGGTCAGGGTGCGGTGCGGTTGCGGCGGGCCCGCGGTCGGGGTGGCGCCGCCAGGTCCTGGCGCCCGCGGTCAGCGGCGACCAACCGGGTCGCCGGGGAGCTCGACCCAGGCCCGCAGCCGCGGCTGGGCCAGCGCGAGCAGGATCAAGAGCGAGCACGACCAGCACCACATCGCGCCGACCTCGTCGGTGGATAGCAGCACCAGCGAGGTCGACATCGTGCCGACGGCGACGGCCGCGATCGCCAGCGCGAGCCAGCGCGGCCGGAAGCAGCGCACGAGCGCCGCCACCGGCAGGCTCCAGTACAGGGTGAAGAACCCGACGTCGAGCGCGGGCTGCAGCCGCGCGTAGTAGGTCAGGTAGCCGGCCCACGCCTGGTGATGATGGGGACCGATGGTGGTGCAGCTCCTCGGCGCGATCACGAAGGACTGGACGATCAACGCCGAGCACACCCCGACGTAGCCGAGGGTCACGCGCCACAGCGCTCGCCCCACGCGGTCGGCCGGCGCCGCGCGCCGCGCGAACCACACCCAGGCCAGCGGGACCAGGCCGATCACCAGCCGGATCACCAGGCTGGCGACCACGTTGGTCCGATCGCAGTCGGTGCGGCTCGCAGCGACGTGCTCCCACAGCAGCCACTGCACGGCCTCCTGCGCCGCGATCGGGCTCAGCGCGATCGCGAACGGCCGATCGAACGTGCGGTTGCGCCGCCACAGCCAGGCCAGGCTCAGCCACTCGGCGGTTGCGAAGGCCGCCGAGACATCAGCGCACCAGCACATGCCTCATCCTCCGGCGGCTCGCTCATTCACAGTCGAGCCAGCGGCGGTAGCGCAGGCCGACGTCGTGGCCGACCACCCACTCGAGCGCGTAGATCCCGAGCGGCTCGAGATCGGTCGGCGTGCAGCTCCCGCCGTCGCGGGCGACGACGTCGCAGGCCACGCCCGGCGCCAGGCACGGCGTCTTGCGCGGCAGGGCCAGGGCCCCGAGGATCCCGCAGATCGCCGCGGTCCGCCGCGCGCGGTCGGTCATGCGCCCGCCCATCATGGCGAGGCCGCTCGTCGTCGAGGTCGCGCGCGCACGACCCGATCGTGCACGTTCTCGCGCCCGGGTGGGACGACCGGCGCGAGTTTGCGCAAGGTCGCCGGGATCCGGGTCGGGCCGGGCCGATCGCGAAGTCGCCGAGCGCCTGGATGGAAACTTGAACGGATGGATGGTAAGTCGTGCCGGTCGCCGCTGGCGACCCGATGCCGTCCAAACCCGTCCGCGCGACGACCACGACCTCGCACACGGTCCCGACCACGCCCCGGGCCCTCGCCCTCGCCTCTCTCGGCGCGCTCGGCGTGGTCTACGGCGACATCGGCACGTCGCCGCTGTACGCGGTGCGCGAGTGCCTGGCGTGGCCGCACTCGCCCCACGCCCTGCGCCCCGAGCACGACGTCGTCCTCGGCGTCATGTCGCTGGTGTTCTGGGCGCTGATCCTGGTCGTCGTCATCAAGTACCTGGTGTTCGTGCTGCGCGCCGACAACAAGGGCGAAGGCGGCATCCTGGCCCTCGCCGCCCTGGTGCAGCAGAAGCAAGCCGGCAACCGGCTCGCGCTGCTCAGCGTGCCCATCCTGCTGGCGATGTTCGG
>JAYVSF010000049.1:0-32651 GCA_043775605.1 Myxococcales bacterium | reverse complement strand
GACATCACCGTCGACGGCGTAGGCCTTGCCGACAGCGACGAGCCTGGCGGCGAGGTCGATGATCTCGGCGATGTGGGTCGAGACCCGCGGCTCGACGTCGGGCGGCAGCATGCCGAACGCGGTCATGTCGGCGTTGTAGGCGTCGGCGAACCGGGCCGCCAAGGCCAGCGGATCTTCGCCGAGTTCGTTGCCGGCCTTGATGATCTTGTCCTCGACGTCGGTGATGTTGCGGACGAACTTCACCTGGTACCCGAGGAAGATCAGGCTGCGGCGCAGCAGATCGAAGCAGGTCGCGGAGTAGGCGTGGCCGATGTGGGCGGGGGCGTACGGGGTGGGGCCGCACAGGTACATGCCGACCTGCTCGGGGACGAGCGGCTCGAACGGGACCTTCTGGCGGCGCAGCGAATCGTAGAGTCGGACCGGGGTCGCGGGCACGTTGCGCCGACCCTAGCAGCCCGTACCGCATTGCCGCCACTGATCGACGGTGGAAGACAGACCCCGCTCTTCCACGCGTGACCCCGAACGTCCGGAGTCATTCGGACAGCGCAGGGCGTAGGTCCCGGGCGCGACGCCCGGCCTCGGCCGGCTCAGCGGGTGGCGGCGGCGGCGACCGTCGGATCGTCGAAGAACTGGCGGCGGACCGCCATCGCCAGCGCCCACGCGAACAGCGCGGTCAGCACCGCGAGCACGACGTACAGCGGCGTCAGGTACCAGTAGTCGGCCGGGCGCTCGTCGGTGATGACCACCCGCGCGCCGGCCGGCATCGCCCGCGGCGCCCACACCGCGGCAACGTCGATCGCGGCCCACGGGATCACGGCGCCGGTCCGCTCCGGCACGGTCACGCCGTCGGCGGTCGCGACCAGCTCCGACCAGCGGGCCCGGACCCGCACCGGCGACGGCTCGACCCGCGCGCCCCACAGATGGGCGGTGTCGAGCTGCTGGTTGAGCGAGGCGATCGCATCGGGCCGCTGGACCAGCCAGCGCGCGAGGTCGTCGGTCTTGCTGATCGGCGCAGCGCCGGCGGTGATCACGCTGGCTTGGGCCAGCGCCTCGGTCCAGGCCGCGACATCGGGCAGGCGCGAGCCGAACGTGCCGACCACCACCGCCTGGCCCGGATCGGGCAGCCACAGCTCGACCTCCGCGTCGCCGGTGATCGTCAGCGAGCCGCCGTCGACCAGCACCAGGTCGCCGCCGGTGGCCGAGGCCTGGCGGGCGCGGGCCAACTCGCCGCCGGACACGAACCGCGGCCAGGTGCCCTGGGCGAGCGCCCGCGCCACCGGGGCGCCGAACCGCACCGCGCTCATCGCGCGCAGCCGGCCGGTGACGAGCTGATCGTGGGGCGCGGGGCCCCAGGCGTCGCCGGGCTCAGCCAGCCACAGCCGATCGTTGGTGCCGGCCACCGGCCGGACCCGCGCGCCGGGGGTGGCGACCGAGACCTGGGCGCGGATCGCCGCGGTCGCGTCGGCGGGCGCGGTGAACGTGACGTAGCTGTCGGCTGCGACCGTGCCGGCGACCAGCTCCTGCACCGTGACGGTCTTCGGTGTGCTGCCAGCGCGCGCGAACGCGAGGTCGTGGCGCAGGCGGACCATCAGCACCACGCACAGCAGCAGCACCGCCGCCGCCGCGACCGCGCCGATCCGCGGCGCCGGCCGACGCAGGCTGATGAGCTCGGGATCGAGCGTGTCCTTGCCGATCGGAGCTCCTGCCTCGGGGTCGTCGGTGCGTGCGTCGTCGGCCATGGCCCGTGGCGGCATCCTATCTCACATCCGACACCAGGCCACCGCCGGCGGTTGCAGGGAAACGCCCCGATCGCTACCGTGGCGCGGTGACCGACGAGGCTCCTCGCCCGGCGTCGCGCGAGCGACCGCTGACGGTCGCCGATCTGGTGCGCTGGGCCAACGCGTGGGTCGAGCGCTACGGCCTGCTGTGGGTCGAGGGCGAGGCCAGCGAGGTCAAGCGGCCGCCGAGCGGTCACGTCTACTTCGTGCTCAAGGACAAGGCGTCGTCGATCCCGGCGGTGATGTGGAAGACCACGGCCCAGCGGCTGCGGTTCACGCTCGAGCCCGGCCAGCGGCTGCGGGTCCGCGGCAAGCTCGGCGTGTTCGATCGCGACGGCCGGCTGCAGCTCTACGTCGACTTCGTCGAGCCGGCCGGGGCCGGCGCCCACGCCCTCGCGCTCGAGGAGCTCAAGCGCAAGCTGGCGGCCGAGGGCCTGTTCGTCGACGCGCGCAAGCGACCGCTGCCGCTGTTGCCGCGCCGGATCGGCGTGGTGACGTCGCGGACCGGCGCCGCGCTGCGCGACATCATCCAGACCATCCAGCGCCGGTTCCCGCCCGCCCACATCCTGGTCGCCGACGCGGTCGTGCAGGGCCCCAGCGCGCCGGCGCAGCTGGTCGCGGCGCTGCAGGTGGCACAGCGGGCCCGGGTCGACGTGATCATCCTCGGCCGCGGCGGTGGCGCCACCGTCGACCTCGCGGCGTTCAACGACGAGCGGGTGGTGCGCGCGGTCGCGGCCTGCACGGTGCCGGTGGTCAGCGCGGTCGGCCACGAGGTCGACATCACGCTGTGCGATCTGGCCGCCGACCGACGGGCGTCGACGCCGACCGCGGCCGGCGAGCTGGTGGTGCCGGTGCGGGCCGAGCTGGTGGCGAAGCTGGTCGAGCAGGAGCGCCGGCTACGGCGCGAGCTCGACCTCGGCGTGCGCGACGCTCGGCAGGCCCTCGACACGCTGGTCGACGGCGCCCGGGCGGCGGTGCAGGCCCGGGTCACGACCCGCGCGACCGAGCTGCGCCGGCTCGAGGTCCGGCTCGCGGCCGGCCATCCGCGGGCCCAGGTCGCGCGCGGTCAGGCCGAGCTGCACAAGCTCGAGACCCGGCTGCGGCGGCGCGCGCCGTCGGCGCGGCTCGCGGCGGGCCGCGCCGAGCTGCACCGGCAGCAGGCGGCGATGACGGTCGCGCTGCGCCGCGTCCTCGATCGCCGCAAGGCCGCGCTCGGCAGCGCGCTCGGCCGGCTCGACGCCTTGTCGCCGCTCAAGGTCCTCGAGCGCGGCTACGCGGTCGCGACCCATGCCGGCCACGTCGTCACCGACGCCGGCCAGCTCGCGGTCGGCGACACGATCGAGCTGCGGTTCGCGCGCGGGCGCGCCCGGGCGACCGTCGAGGCCATCGACGGCGATCCGGAGCCATGACCGGTTCCGAATCCGAATCCGAATCCGAACCCGAACCCGAACCCGAATCCGAACCCGGTTCCGAACCCGAATCCGAACCCGAACCCGAATCCGATTCTGAGCCCGGTGCTAGCCTCGGGCGCGTGAGCGTACGCGGCCCTGCTCTCGTCGGTGCGACCACGCGGCTGGCGGCGGTGCTGGGCTGGCCGGTCGCGCACACCCGCAGCCCGGCGATGCACAACGCGGCGTTCACGGCCACCGGCGTCGACGCGGTGTTCGTCGCGCTGCCGACCGCGCCGCTCGATCTCGCCGCGGTGGTGCGCGGGCTGGCCGCGGTCGGGGCGCTCGGCGCCAGCGTCACGGTGCCCCACAAGCAGGCGGTGATCGCGCTGTGCGATCACGTCGAGCCGCCGGCCGATCGGGTCGGCGCCGTCAACTGCCTCGCGTTCGAGCACGGCACCGTGGTCGGGTACAACACCGACGCCGGCGGCTTCGTCGACGGCCTGCGCGCCGACGGCATCGAGCCCGACGGCCGACGCGCGCTGATCCTAGGCGCCGGTGGCGCGGCGCGGGCGGTGGCGGCCGGGCTGGTCGACGCCGGCGCGACCGTCATCGTCGTCGCCCGCCGGCCGACCGCCGCGACCTGGTGCCGGGCCCGACCGTGGGCCGCGCTGGCCTCGGAGCTGCCCGCCGCCGACCTCGTGGTCGACGCAACCAGCGCCGCGCTCGACGACGACGGCGATCGCGCGCTGGCCGAGCAGGTGCCGGTGACCTCGCTGCCCGAGCACGCCGCGGTGGTCTCGCTGATCTATCATCGCCGGCCGCTGCTCCTGACCTACGCCGCCCAGCGCGGCCTCCGGACCCTCGACGGCTTGCCGATGCTCCTGCACCAGGGCGCGCGGGCCTTCACGATCTGGACCGGCCGACCGGCGCCGATCGCCGCGATGCGCGCCGCGCTGACCGCGATGTAGCGAGCGTTGGCGAGCGATCTACGGGCGGGGGCGATGGCATACGGCCTGCACCATCGAGCGGAACCGTCGAGGAGGACGTCCCATGATCGCGAAAGCCCGTCGCGTGGGGGTCGGGGTGAGCTGCGCACTGTGGCTGGGATTCACACCCGCCGGCCAGGTCCGGGCCGACGACGCACAGCCAGTTCAAGGAATCACAGCCCCCGAGAGTCAGGACCGCTGGGTCGAGAGCCCGTACGCCGCACACGACACCACCGGCGCCAACCTCCGGGCTGGCAGCGCGGTCGGGCGCGTGGTCCACGAGGATCAGCGCTTCACCGCGCTCGGCGTGACCATCGCCGGCGGCCCGCGCATCGGCCGCTTCACGCTCGAGGGCCAGTACACCTACCTCGGCCTCAGCGCGCCCGGGCCGTCGAGCCAGCACTACGGCAGCGTCCACCGGATCGGCGTGATGGCCCGCGCCGACCTCGTGCGCTTCGACTCGCGCGTGGTCGGGCCCAACACACTGCTCGCGCTCTACGGCGAGGCCGGTGTTGTCCAGCAGCTCCACCGCTGGGACCGGCCCGGGGTCTACGACCGCCCGCGCGAGGTCTGGGTCGACGGCAGCCGCAGCGTCGCCGTGGTCGGCTTCGGCTTCAACCTCGACATCCGGCTCGAGCAACCGCGCGGCTTCCCCAACCGCGTCGGCTGGCAGCTCGGCTGGCAGATGACCGCCAGCGACCAGCACGACGCCGACCCGACCATGATCTGCAAGGGCGTGAGCTGCGCGGCGAGCACCACGATCCGGCCGCCGACCCGCGACACGTCGACGCTCTTGACGTCGACGATCGCGTTCACCTGGTAGCTGGACGCTCCCCGCGGGCCGCGGTTCAAGGCAGGCGCCAGATCGCAGTAGCAACCCGGGCGAGGCTGGCCTGGCGCGCATCGATCACCTTCGGCGACCACTCCGGCGCGGTCAACGATCGAGCGCTCAGGTAGACGCTACCCGCGTACGCCTGCAACTTGTCGGTGAAGGGCCTGTCGCCTATGTCCCGGTTGATGCGTGGCTCCAGCAAGAGGTAGTTGCCCAACCTGCCGACGTAGCGTTCGTGGCTCTCGGGTGAGAACTCGGGGTATCCGTCGGGCCCCCGCTGCGGGAGGACGTGTTCGATGGTGACGTCGGCGGTCTCGAAGTCGAGCTGCGCTCCGTGTTGCTGACGTTCGAGCTCGCACAGAATGTACTTGATGAGCTTGCGACGGTTTCGCACCGAGATCTCGACGGAGCCGAACGCCTGACGAAAGACCTCGTCCGTCGGATAGACCCGGCGTAGCTCGTCGCGGATGGCCGCTATGCTGACGAGACGACCTTCGTGAATCTGGACCGCGATATCGTTGTAGGTCCGCTCGAGCTGGTTCGTATTCAGCTTCCCGATCACCGAGTAGCGAAACGAGAGCGCGACCAGATCTCGCAACAGCGGGGTCAAGTCGAGCAACGGAAGCCTCCGCCACGCGGCAAACACGATGGGGCGGTACTGCGTGACGCCGAAGAGCTCGAGAAGCCTGACCCATTCGCGCGCTGCTGGCGCATCGTCCCAGAACGGGAGGGTGTGATCTTCGAGGGCTTGTGCGAAGATCGAGAGTTCATCCAACGCTTGGAGTAGCGTCACGGCACCACGGGCATCAGAGACGTCCGAACGGAGCTGCTTGAACACACGCTCGGAACGAACGTCGCGATGTCGTGTCGCCAGGTCATGACGAAGGAGCTCGGGTAAGGCCTTGCCCGGAACGCGGTCGGAGATCTGGCCCCAGAGGCGCTGGGCCAGGTCGAGGCTCGACTCGGCGTCGCGGTGCACCAAGGAGAAGAGGTAATTCTTGAGCAGATCCGCCGGCGATAGTTCGAGTCCGCGTGCGTTGAGGGTCTCGAACACGGCGTACGCGCCCAACTCGTCCTCCACTGTGACCACGATGAACACAAGCTGCGTCGCGACGAGCTCATACAAGAACGTGGTCAGGCCCCGGCCGTCACCAACGACCACGAACCTCTCGCGCAGGCGTGTCCGGAAGAAGTCCTGCGCCATCCACAAGCGACGCTCACCACCGCGGAGGGCCGACTGGCTGACCGGATCCCGGAGCTGGAGTAGCGTGCCTTCGAAGAACTGGCGACCGGCACCACCGAGGGTCAACTTCGGGTTGGTGAGCAAGGACACCGGGTCGCGCGTGCCAAGGAAGGAGTCTCGCAACACCTTGACCCGGTCGGCGTTGTCCTGGGGATCAACCCCGGCGGCCACCAACTCGTTGAGGCAGCGGAGCCCGGCCACGAAGAGCAGACTCAGGGTGGCGATGCGCTGCTGTCCGTCGATGACGCGAAAGTGGTCGGTGGCCCCGGTCTCTTGGAGCACCAGCGCCCCCATGTAGTGCTGACGCTGGCTGGTCTGCACCTCCTGGAGGTCGTCCCAGATGTCCTCCCAGTGCTCCTCACCCCACGAGTAGTCCCGCTGGTAGTGCGGCACCTCGTAGCGCTTGCCGTTAGCGAGCAACGCCCTCAGGTTCACCGTCGCAGTGCTGAGGAGGCTGCGTGCCGACACGCCCGACAGTGTAGCCCAAGCGGGTATCCGACGTCCGCCGAAGTGCCGGGCGACACCGACGAGCAGGGCGCCATGATCAGATCAGAAGCTGCGCAGCGCGGTCGTGAGCAGGCCGATGATCGCCGCCAGCCAGGTGATCGCCGCGACCCCGGCCACCGCCGGCAGCGTGAACCCGGTCGGCCCCCGACCGTCGCGCCGCGGATCCCACACCGCCAGCACCGCGAGCGCGGCCAGCCCCAGCACCAGGCCGATCGCGACCCAGTGCTCCTTGACGTCGAACCAGCGCGAGATCCGCACGCTGCGCCGGCTGGCCTCGCGCTCGACGTCGGTGAGCGTGCTCGGGCTCGGCGTCCGCGCCGGCCGCTCGAGGATGCGCGCGCTCAGGTCCTCGGCGACCAGCAGCCGGGCCCGGGCGTCGTCGCTGACCGCCGCGGACCGGGTCAGGAACTCGAGCTTCAACCGCGCCTTGTAGGTCGGGTACATCAGCAAGCCGACGGTCATGGTCGCGGCGTAGAGCGCCATCGCGATCACCGCGAACCGCCGGACCGCGCGGATCCGCCCGGGCTGATCGCGCACGGTCTTCACCAGCCAGATCAGCCAGTGGGTCGCCGCGCCGACCGCCGCCACCGCGAGCACGGCGTGGACAATCAAGAGCCAGCGCGCGACCGCGGTCGAGACCACCGCGCCAGGTTACCAGCAATGCGGCGGTGTATCCTCGGCGGGTGGCAAAGCCGCGGGTCCGGGTGGTGCTGGCGAAGCCGCTGGTGGTCGGCGAGGCGATCACGCTGACCCTCGAGATCACCGCGGACGAGGCGACCCGCGTCGACGGCATCGACGCCCACCTCGAGGGCCTGCAGGGGTGGTCGATCGGCCACGGCAAGTCGAAGGTCGCGGTCGAGAGCACCGTGCCGGATCGGACGGTGCGGATCATGGACGCGGGCGAGCTGGCGGCCAGGACCATCACGCCGTTCGACGTCCAGTTCCAGCTGCGGCCGGGCGCCGCGCCGAGCCACGAGCAGTGGCCGGCCTACGCCCGCTTCAGGGTCGGGGTCCACCTGTCGCTGCCGTGGCGTATCGACGGTCGCCACATGTTCGACCTGCCGGTGCGGCTACCGCCGCCGGCCCGGGTCGAGCGCACCCCGGTCGTCGTCTGTTCGCCGGCCGCCGCCGCCATCACCGCGCCCCGGCTGGAGGTCAGCCTGGCGTCGAGCACGCTGATCGCCGGCGAGGCGATGGTCGGCGCGGTCGCGCTCTATCAGCTCGATGAGCGCCGGCGGGTCGACCTCGCGCTGGTGCCGGTGCTGCGCCTGTTCGGCCGCGGTCGGCCGCGCGAGCGACGGGGGACGCCGATCCGCGCCCGCATCGAGCTACCGCCCGATCATGGTGGCCGGGCGATCTCGTTCGGCGGGCGACCTCGTTGCACCTGCCCCATCCGCTCGCCGACGTCCTGGCGGCGACCGTGCCCGACGCCGTCGTCGAGTGCGTGGCCGCGTGGCCGACCGACCTCGTCGACGTCGAGGTCGGCAACGGCGTCGCCAGCGGCGACGTGCGCCTGCCGGCCACCACGCCGCCCGCCGCCCCGGTCCCGGTCGACGCCGCCCGGGTGCGCGCCCTCGTCGTCGCCCTCCGCGCGCTGCTCGCCGCCCTCGAGCCGGCCGCGTCGCCCGCGCCCTGACGCTCGCCCGCCCAAAGCGCGACGAGGAGCCGCGATGGGCTCCCCGTGCACAGGTCAAGCTAGTGAAGGCGGAGAGTCGGCGCCACTCAGGACTGGCTGGCGTTGTGGCGACGGATGAACGTCGGCACGTCGAGCTCGTGATCGCCGTCGTCGCCGAGGATGCCCTTGAGCATCGGCCGCGACTGGCTGACCCGCTTGCGCTCCATCACCGGCGCCGGGATCGCGGGGTCGGCCGGCGACGGGCCCGAGCCCATCGCCACCCGCACACTCGGCTCGCGCTCGGGCACCGGCTCCTCGATCTGGAGATCGGTCAGCGCCTGCTCGACCGCGCTCAGCTCGTTGTCCGTCCACCGGACATCGACGTCGGCGTCGTCGACCACGACCGCCGGGGTCCGGATCTCGCCCGAGGCCTTGCGGGCCGGGGGCACGATCGTCGACGGGTAGTCGCGGGTGGTGACGCTGGCGTGGTCGTACGGCAGCGTGACCTGCTGCGACGTCCGGCTGCGCGACGGCACCGGCCGCGACGGCTCCGGCATGATCGGCACCGCCTTGCCCGCGCGATCGAAGCCGGTCGCGATGACGGTGATCCGGACCTCGTCGGTGAGGTTGGGATCGATCACCGAGCCGAAGATGATGTTGGCGTCCTCGTGGGCCGCGTTCTGGATCAGCGTCGAGGCCTCGTTGACCTCGTGCAGCGTGAGGTCGGGGCCGCCGGTGATGTTGATCAGGATGCCGGTCGCGCCCTGGATGCTGACATCCTCGAGCAGCGGCGAGCTGATCGCCATCTCGGCCGCCTCGATCGCCCGCTTCTTGCCGGTGCCGACGCCGGCGCCCATGAGCGCGCGGCCCATGTCGTTCATGATCGTGCGGACGTCGGCGAAGTCGACGTTGATGAGGCCGGGCACCGTCATCAGATCGGAGATGCCCTGGACCGCGTTGAGCAGCACCGAGTCGGCGCGGCGGAAGGCGTCGACCATCGACATCTGGGCGCCGGCCAGCGCGAGCAGGCGGGCGTTGGGGATGACGATCAGGGTGTCGACCGCGGCCTCGAGCCGGGCGATGCCGTCCTCGGCGTAGCGCCACCGCTTCTTGCCTTCGAAGCCGAACGGCTTGGTGACCACGCCGACAGTCAGCGCGCCGCAGTCGCGCGCGACCTGGGCGATGACCGGCGCCGCGCCGGTGCCGGTGCCGCCGCCCATGCCGGCGGTGACGAACACCATGTCGGCGCCCGAGATCGCGTCGGCGATCCGCTGGATGCTCTCTTCCGCCGAGCGCCGCCCGATGTCGGGATTGGCGCCGGCGCCGAGGCCGCGGGTCAGATCCGAGCCGAGCTGGATCTTGTGCGACGCCAGGTTGGCCTCGAGCGCCTGGCGATCGGTGTTGGCGGCCACGAACTCGACGCCGTCGAGGTTGCCGCTGATCATCGTGTTGACCGCGTTGCCGCCGCCGCCGCCGACGCCGATCACGAGAATCTTGGCGTGGTTGATGTCGTCGAAATCGATGAGCGCCATGGGTGTCCGTCCTTCCGCTGTAAGCCCATATGCAAGGGGGGATCTCGCCAGGGCAACTTTTCGATCGAATGCGCGAGAAGTTTTTTGCGGTCCGGATCTCTTCGTCGGATCACGCGCGGATTCTGGCCGCGCCGAACGTGTGAATCAGTTCAGAACATCTCGGCCAGGCGCGACCAGGCCCGCTTGATCAAGCCGCGGTCGCTGGCCTGGGTGGCCTGGGCCCGCACCTGCAGCGCGCGGCCGTGGCTGGCGCCGTAGACCACCAGGCCGACGCCGGTCGAGTAGGCCGGCGACTTCACGACGTCGACCAGCCCGCCGACCTTGCTCGGATAGCCGCGCCGGCACGGCAGGCCGAGGACCTGCTCCGCCACCTCGCAGGTGCCCTCGAGGCAGGTCGCGCCGCCGGTGAGGACGACGCCGGCGGCCAGCCCGTCGGCCCAGCCCGAGCGCATCAGCTCGCGCTTGACGTGCTCGAAGATCTCCTCGATCCGCGGCTCGATGATCTCGACCAGGCTGACCCGCGGCAGGATCCGCGGGCCCCGGCCGCCGACCGACGGCACCTCCATCGTGTCGCCCTCGCCGATCAGGCTGCGGCTGGCGCAGCCGTACTTGCGCTTGATCTTCTCGGCCGAGTCGAGCGGGGTCCGCAGCACGGTGGCGATGTCGTTGGTGACGTGGCCGCCGCCCAGCGGCAGCACCGCGGTGTGGACGATCGCGCCGTCGGCGAAGATCGCGATGTCGCAGGTGCCGCCGCCGATGTCGATCAGCGCGACCCCGAGCTCGCGCTCGTCGTCCTCGAGCACGGCCGCCGCCGAGGCCAGCGGCTCGAGCACGATGTCGGCGACCTGCAGGCCGCAGCGGTTGGCGCACTTGACCACGTTCTGGGCGCTGGTCACCGCGGTGGTGACGATGTGGACCTTGGCCTCGAGCCGGACCCCGGCCATGCCGAGCGGATCGCGGATGCCGTCCTGATCGTCGATGACGTACTGCTGCGGCAGGACGTGCAGCACCTCGCGGTCCATCGGGATCGCGACCGCCTTGGCCGCCTCGATGACCCGGGCGACGTCGGAGTCGCGGACCTCCTTGTCCTTGACCGCGACGATGCCGTGCGAGTTGATGCCGCGGACGTGGGCGCCCGAGATCGCGGCGAACACGGTCGAGACCTGGCAGCCGGCCATGTTCTCGGCCTCGTCGATCGCGGCCCGGATCGCGCTGACCGTGGCGTCGATGTTGACCACCACGCCCCGGCGCAGGCCCTTGGACGGCGCGGTGCCGATGCCGATGATGTCGACGCCGTCGTCGGTCACCTCGCCGACGATCGCCGCGATCTTGGTGGTGCCGATGTCGAGGCCGACGATGATCTCGGAGGGCTTGGTCTTGGCCATGGGAGTCTCGCGTTCAGGGGGTTGCGAACGAGACCGTGACGAGATCGCCGCGGGTGTCGTTGTCGATGTGGATGGCCCGCGCCCGCCGGCGCTCGTCGGGCGACAGCGCCGCCCAGGCGGCGTCGAAGCGATGGAGCCGGGTCGCGAGATCGGGACCGGCGGCGTCGCCGACCCGGACCGCGACCGCGTCGTCGAAGGTGAACAGGGTCGCGCCGTGCTGATCGACCCGGACCTCGCCGATCGCCGGCCGGGTGCCGCCGTCGGCCCAGGCGCGGAGGACGTCGAGGCCGCGCTGGATCCGGGCCGCGGCCTCGACCGGCGCGCTGGTGAACATCGGCCGGGGCACGCCCGAGACCACCGGCAGGCCGGCGCCCTCGCCGTGCTCGACCTCGGCCTGCTTGAACGGGTGGCCGCCAGCGTCGACCAGGTACAGGCCGTCGGCGGCCACCACCGCGGCCGGGGTCCGCTCGGTCAGCTCGACGACGACGGTGCGCGGCAGCTTGCGGCGGACGTTGGCGTGGGCGACCCACGGCTCGGCGGCCAGGGCCCGCTCGGCGGCGCCGGTGTCGACCGAGAACACGTTGTCGCCGACGTGGAACGGCAGGAGCTCGCGGACCTCGTCGGCGGACAGGACGTGGCTGCCGCGGACCGCGATGGTCGCGACCGCGAACCGCGGCGAGGTGGTGAGGAAGCGGTGGGTGGCCCAGGCGCCGCCGCCGACCGCGCCGACCGCGGCCAGCGCGATCAGGCTGGGCGTGGCCCGGCGGAGCGCGCGGCCGCACGCCTCCACGACCTCGCGCGGGCGCGGCAGGCGGGTGATGAACGGGCTCGGCCGGCGCTTGTTGGCGCGCAGGACGATCCGCGAGCTACGCGGCACGCGCGGGCCGACCGAGGCCGCGGGCGCGGGCGTGGTCGTCGAGCGGGATCGATCCATGGTCTGCGAAATACGCACGCCGGGATCGACGGGGCAATTTTTCGAACGTCGACGCAGGCGATCCGGATCCACTCCGGATCTCGTCGGGAACGGACGTTCAGGTCAGGGCGCGATCGCGAGCGCCCGCCGGGCTTGCGCAGCGCGCGGCGGACGTGCTCGGCGGGTCGCTCGCGTTTGCTAGCGCTCGCTGCGGGTCGGCACGTCGACGACGATCACCGGCGCGTCGTCGAACTCGGGCAGCGCGTCGCCGGCGTCGGCCCGGGGCCGCGCGCGCGGCGGCGGCGGATCGTCCCGGACCACCGTGGGCCGGGGCGTCGCCCGGCTTGGCCGCGCCGCCCGACGAGCCGGCTTGGTCCGCACCGGCCGGGTCCGCACCGGCTTGGTCGGCGCGACCGCCGCCGGCTTCTTGGCCGGCTTCCACAGCTGGGCCTCGGCCGGCCCGACCCCGACGGCGAGCACCGCGAGCAGGGCGAGCACGGCGGCACGAGCGGCGACCAGCATGGCCAGAGGGTGCCACAGCCGCGCCCACGCGCCCAGCGGGACGTGGCTTGCCGACGCCGCCGGGGCCGCGTACGGTCCCGCCGATGGTGCCCTGGGAGCAAGACTTCGACGTGTACATGGCCGAGCTCGACGGCGAGCCAGCCTCGTTCGTCGTCGACCTCGCGGCGCGCAGCCAGGCGCCGGTCGCCAGCCACCCGCTGCGCCTGACACTGCGGGTGCCGATGTTGCTCACCCGCCCCGATGGCCTCCGCCACCACGACGAGCTCGCCGCGCTCGGCGCGATCGAGGATCAGGTCGTGGACCGGCTGACCCAGCAGGGCGCCATCTACGTCGGCCGGGTGGTCCACGGCGGCGTGACCACGCTGTACTTCTACCTGGCGACCGCCCACGGCCGCGCGGTCGACGACCTGCTCGCGACCCTCGGCCCGTACCCCGAGGGTTACGCGGTCACCGGCCGGACCGACGACGATCCCGAGTGGCATCAGGCGGTGGCCCTGGCGCCAGGCCCGTTCGCCGAGCAGACCATCTGGAACCGCCGGCTGCTGCGGATCTTCGAGGACCGCGGCGACTCGCTCGAGGTCGCCCGCGAGGTCGACCACATGGCCTACTTCCCGTCGCGGTCAGCGGCCGAGCGCGCGGCCATCGACCTGCGGACCTCGGGCTTCCGCGTCGACGACGCCAGCGAGGTCGACGACGGTGAGTCCTGGGGCGTGGCCTTCCACCGCGAGGACGTGCTGGCCGCCGGGCGGCCCGACGAGTTCGTCGCCGAGATCTTCGAGATCATCCAGCGCCACGACGGCCGCTACGACGGCTGGGGCGCCGAGCACCGGGTCCGCGAAGCCTAGCGACGCGGTCGCGGACGGTCACTCGCCGCAGGGATTGCCGTCGCCGTCGCCGTCGTCGTCCTCATCGTCGCCACCGCCGCCACACGGGTTGCCGTCCTCGCTGGTGAACACGCCGAGCTCCCGCATGATGGCGAAGTCGACGCCGTAGGCCGCCGGGGCCGGGAAGTCCTGCGGGCCGTTGGTGACCCAGCCGTTGTTCCAGGCCTTGGTGAAGTAGCCGCGGGTGTCCTTCATGATCATGAGGTCGCGCAGCAGGCCGGCGACCGTGGTGGTCGGCCCCTCCGACGCCTTGATCGCCGGGATGCCCTTGGTGGCGAAGTCTGCCGGCAGCATGGCGGCGACCTCGCTCATGTCGTCGGCGCCCATGAGCGCCAGCTCCTTGACGACGTCGGCGGCGACGCCGGCGCTGCCGAAGTCGAGGACCAGGGTCTTGTCGGCGACCGCCGCGGGCAACGCCGCCCCGAAGAACGCGGTGAGCGCCTCGCTGGTGACCGGGCCGTGAGGCTTCGGCGTGGTCGAGGAGTGCTTGCCGGTGCAAGCGACGAGGGCGAGGGCGAGGATGAAGACGAAGGAGCGCATGGCCGGAGTATGTCGGATCTCGATCCGCGGCTGTCACGTCCTGGTGCGCCCAAAGTGCGCTGGACGTGATTGGCGGGGCTCGGGCGATCCCGGAGAGTTTGTGAAGCAACCTCGGTTCGGCACACGCGCTGCCGACGTTCGTCGTCGGCGAGCCGATCAACCCGAGGCTGGGAATCTGAGCGATTCACCGTCCCGGAGGCCGATGCCCTGGGTCGGCGATCCTGGGGGCGGTCGCGCCGGGGCGAGCCGGCGCCGCGAGCTCGCAGGATCGCGAGATCAACGGCTACAACTGGGCGACCGGCTCGAACGTCAACCCGGCCGCGGTCGGCAGCACCGTCGCCCAGGGCATCTGGGGCTCGTTCGGCTACAGCGTGACCGGCAGCGGCCAGGGTGTGCCCCGCCGCTGACCGCGCGCGATCGGAGTCGGGTGCGGTCGCGCTTCCATGCGAGCATGGGGGCGTGCCCCGCTCCGCGCTGCTGTTGATCCTCGGGTCGTGCCTCACGGCCGCCGGCTGCGGCGACGATGCCCTCGGCACCGGCAACGGCGACGCCACCGACGTCGATGCGCCGGCGCACGACGCCGCCACCGACGCGCCGATCGACGCGGCGCCGACCAGGCAGATCAAGCACGTCGTCGTGATCGTCCAGGAGAACCACACCTTCGACACCTACTTCGGGCGCTGGTGCACCGCGCCCGCCGGCTCGGCGCCGACCTGCGCGCCGACCACGCCGCGCAAGATCTACACCGGCGTCACCACGATCGCCGACCTGCTGCTCGCCCACGGCAACAGCTTCGCCGACTACGCCCAGGGCTACGCCGCGATGAAGGCCGCGTTCCTGTGCCCGGCGGCGCCGGCCGACTGCCCGCTGCACCTGCCGACCACGCCGTGCGACTACGATCCGTCCGACGTCCCGTTCGAGTACTACGCGCAGTTCCGCGACGACGAGGCGACGATGAAGGACTACGACGACTTCGCCGCTGACGTCACCGCCCACCGCCTGCCCGACGTCGCGTTCATCAAGCACCTCGGCTATCGCAACGAGCACCCCGGCTACGGCACGATCATCAGCCAGGGCGTCGATCAGGTCGCGCAGACCGTCGCCACCATCACCGCGTCGCCCTACGCCGCCGACACGCTGATCCTGCTGACCTGGGACGAGGGCGGCGGCTTCTTCGATCACATCACGCCGCCGCCGGCCAACCCCGTCGACGACCAGCCCTACGGCACCCGGGTCCCGCTGCTCGCGCTCGGCCGCTTCGCCCGCCACGGCGCCGTGTCCCACGTCGTGCTCGAGCACTCGTCGGTCGTGAAGTTCCTCGAGTGGAACTTCCTCGGCGCCACCGGCCAGCTCGGCGCCCGCGACACCAACGTCAACAACCTCGGCAGCCTGCTCGACCCCGCCACCACCGGCGTCCCCGTCCCCGAGCAGTAGGGCACCGCGAAAATCTTCGGCGGCCACCCGGCGATCAGCGGGGCAGCTTCCGCAGATCCGACTCGAACGCGAAGCCGACCAGGACGTAGGGGAAGGCCCGGCTGGTGTAGTCGTCGGCGCTTCCGCCGGTCGGCAGCGCGTCGGGCTGGCCGAGCCGGTACTTGTGATCGAGGTACCAGGACGCGATCACGATCAACGTCGGCTTGTTGAAGCGCGACGGGCCGTGGTCGTGGAACGTGTAGGCGGCGAACAGGCCGAGCCGCTGGTGGGCGTTGGCGCCGTCGTAGGCGCCGTACGCGGCCTGCGAGCGGAAGTGCTCGGGGCGGTACAACGGCGTGACCGAGCTGTGGCGCAGGCCGATCGCGAGATGCGGCCGGCCGGTGTAGAGCAGGTCGGTGTCGGTCGACACGGTCCAGCCGCGGTCGGGCAAGAGCGTGTCGAACGTGCCCTCGTAGGCGGCGATGTCACCGGCGCGACCGTCGAAGTTCCAGTAGTCGAGCAGCACCAGCGCCCGCAGCGCGACCGGCCCGACCTTGGCCATGACCATCGGCTGGATCGACGCGTGGAACATGGCGGCGGCCTGCGGCGCGCGCACCGGATCGTCCTTGAGCGCCTTGAGCGTGTGGTCGGAGTAGTTGGCGTCGGCCGACGTGAACGACTGCAGGTAGCCGAAGGTGCCGTAGTACTGCTGGACCTCGGCCAGCGCGCGCAGGTTGAACAGCGACAGCGGTTGCAGCTCGCCGCCGACGCCGAGCTGGGCGCTGGCCGGGTTGAACTTCGGATACAGCCCGACGAACGCGAAGTTGGTCTTGGTCAGCTTCTTGTCGGAGAGGTAGAGCCGCTGCTGCACGCCGAGCCGGATCCGGGTCTCGAGGCCGAGCGGGTTGACCCGCATGATGCTCAGGTCCGACAGCATCAGCCGCCACGCGCCCGGCGGCGGCGCCTCAGGATCGAAGCGCGCGGGCGGTGGCTCGACGGGCAACGGCGCTGGCGCGGGCTGGGCCGCCGCGGTCAGCGGCATCAGGGCGACGAACAGGGCGAGGACGCGACGCATCGGCGCATCGTACGCTAGGAGTCGCGATCAGCGCGCGGACGCGAGGATCCGCTCGCACAGCGCCGGGTACGACAGCCCGGCCCGCTTCGCGATCTTCGGCAAGAGGCTGGTCGCGGTCATGCCCGGCAGGGTGTTGACCTCGAGCACGAAGGCGTTACCGTCGCGATCGATGCGCAGGTCGGGCCGCGAGTGGCCGCTGCAGCCGAGCGCCTTGTACGCGGCCAGCGCGTGGGCCTCGCACGCGGCGAGGACGGCGGCCGGCAGCTCGGGCGGCAACAGGTACTGCGTGTCGTTGCGCAGGTACTTGGCCTCGTAGTCGTAGAACCGCCCCGCCGGCCGGACCTCGACCGAGCCGAGGACCTCGCCGTCGACGACGCCGACGAACACCTCGGTGCCCGCGATGTAGTCCTCGACCAGCACCGGCCCGTGATGACGACGGGCCAGCGCCACCGCGTCGGCGATCTGCGCGCGGTCATCGACGACTGACACGCCGACCGAGCTGCCCTCGTCGGCGGGCTTCACCACCATCGGCACCGGCCAGTCCGCGAGCGCCGCCGGACCGTCGCTGCCGTCGGCCGGTCCGTCGCCGGCGCCGGGCAACAGCCGCCAGCGCGGGGTCGGGATGCCGTGGCTCTCGAAGATCCGTTTGGAGGCGATCTTGTCCATCGCCAGCGCGCTGGCCAGGATGCCCGAGCCGGTGCAGCGCAGGCCGAGGCAGGTGCACAGGCCCTGGACCGCGCCATCCTCGCCGAAGGTGCCGTGCAGCGCGTTCCACACCGCGCCGGCACCCGCGGCGGCGAGCAGCGTTGCCAGGTTGGTGCCCGCGCGCCAGTCGACGCCGACCGCGTCGTAGCCCAGCTCGAGCAGGCCGGCCAGCACCCCCGCCCCGGTCTTGAGCGACACCTCGCGCTCCGACGACAGCCCACCCAGCAGCACGGCAATGCGGACACCACGGTACGACTCGATCATGTTGCCTCTCCGATGACCTTGACCTCGAGGTCGAGGCGGACGCCATGGACCTCCTCGACCTTGGCGCGCACGCGCTCGATCAGCGCGAGCATGTCGGCGCAGCGCGCGCCGCCGACGTTGACCAGCCAGTTGGCGTGGACCGGCGAGCACAGCGCGGCGCCCTGGTGCCAGCCCTTGCAGCCCGCGGCCTCGATCAGCCGGCCGGCGAAGTCGCCGGCCGGGTTCTTGAACGTCGAGCCGTTGGACGCGACCTTCTTGGGCTCGCGCGCGGCCCGGCGGGCCCGCAGCGCCCGGACGACGGCGTCGATCTCGGCCTTCGGTCGTGGATGCAAGCTCAGCCCGGCCCGGACCACCACCTCGGTCGGCGGCAGATCGCTGGCCCGGTAACGGAAGCCGCACGCGGCGTGATCGCGGTGGACCCGGACGCCGTCCGCCATCCGGACACTCTCGACCCAGGTGGTGACGCTGGTCAGCTCGCCGAGGTAGGTGCCGGCGTTCATGATCAGGCCGCCGCCGATCGAGCCCGGCACCCCGCCGAGGAACTCGACGCCGCCGAGGTCGTGCTTCGCCGCCACCGACAGCACCTTGCCGGTCGAGACCCCGGCCTCGACCTCGATCGTCGTCGGCGAGGTCAGGGCGATCGCGCGCAGCCGGCCGGTGTCGAGCACCACCCCGCGCACGCCGGCGTCGTGGACGAGGAGATTCGAGCCGCCGCCGACCACCGTCACCGGCAGCGCCTCGGCCGCGCACCAGCCGAGCAGGTCGAGCAGCCGCGCGATCGTCGACGGCTGGGCGACGACGTCGGCCGGGCCGCCGATCCGGGCGGTGGTGTGGCGGGCCATCGGCTCGTCGAAGCGGACGTCGCCGGGCAGCAGCGCGCGCAGGGCCTCGCGCCGGCCGCCGTCGAGCAACGACCGCGGGTTGGCGACCGCGGTGTCGAGGACGTCGTCGGCGCCGTCGCCGGCGTCGTCGTCGCCGATCAGGACCTCGTCCGTCACCGGTCCGGCTCAGATCCGGACCGGGTTCTTCTTGCTGGCCGGGCCCCGGGTCTGCTCGAGCAGCTCGATGACCTCGTTGCAGCAGAGCTGGATGTTGCCGGCGCCCAGCGTGATCAGCAGGTCGCTGGCCCGGGCCTGCTCGGCCAGCCACGGCGCCAGGTCCTCGCGGCGCGCTACGTAGGTCACGTCCTTGTGGCCGGCCTCCTGGATCGCCTTGACCAGGGCCTGCGCGGTCACGCCCTCGATCGGCTTCTCGCCGGCGGCGAACACGTCGCAGACCACGACCTTGTCGGCGTCGTAGAACGAGCGCGCGAACTCGGCGAACTGATCGCGGGTGCGGCTGAAGCGGTGGGGCTGGAACGCGGCGACGATCCGACGGCCGGCGAACGCGGCCCGCGCGCCCGACAGCGTGGCCTTGACCTCGGTCGGGTGGTGGCCGAAATCGTCGACGACGGTGATGCCGCCGACCTCGCCGCGGACCGTGAACCGGCGCTGGATGCCCTCGAACTTGGCGAGCGCGGCGACGTAGGTCGCGAACGGCACCTCGAGGAAGTCGATCAACGCCAGGACGCCGAGCGCGTTGAGCACGTTGTGGTGGCCGGGCATCGGCAGCATCACCTCGCCCAGCTCGTCGGCCTTGCGCCAGGCGACGAAGCGGGTGGTGAGGCCGTCGTGGCGGATGTTGCGGGCCCGGTAGGTGGCCTGGGCGCTGACGCCGTAAGTGGTGAAGCGCTTGGTCAGGTGCGGCACCACCTCCTGCACACCGGGGTTGTCGAGGCACAGCGCGCTCATGCCGTAGAACGGCACCCGGTTGCAGAAGCTGGCGAACGCCTTCTTGACGGCGTCGAACGTGCCGTAGTGATCGAGGTGCTCGGCGTCGACGTTGGTGACCACCGCCAGGGTCGGCGACAGGGTCAGGAACGAGCCGTCGCTCTCGTCGGCCTCGGCGACGAGGTAGTCGCTCTTGCCCCAGCGGGCGTTGGCCAGGCCCAGCGAGTTGACGCGACCGCCGATGACCGCGGTCGGGTCCATGCCCGCGGCCATCATCACGGTGTGGATCATCGTCGTGGTCGTGGTCTTGCCGTGAGCGCCGGCGACCGCGATGCCGAACTTCATCCGCATCAGCTCGCCGAGCATCTCGGCCCGCGGGATCACCGGGATCTGCTTGGCGCGGGCGGCCTCGACCTCGGGGTTGTAGCCCTTGATCGCCGACGACACGACCACGACGTCGGCGTCGGACACGTGGTCGGAGCGGTGGCCCTGCTTGACGGTGCAGCCGATGCTGGCCAGGTGCCGCGTGATCTCGGTGTCGTTGAGGTCCGAGCCCGAGACCCGGTAGCTCATGTTGGCCAGGACCTCGGCCAGCCCGCACATGCCCATGCCACCGATGCCGACGAAGTGGATCTTGGTGTCTGGCTTGCGAAACATGGCGGTCATCCTCGGGGCTCTGGCGATACAACGCGCGACGGGGCCGGACCATGCCCGACGTCCGCGTTACATAACAGATTCACGCCGATCGCGGTGCGCGCAGCCGGGCCTCGAGCCGGACCAGCTCATCGGCGCGCAGCAGCGCGGGGTAGAGCGCGAGCATGCCCCAGGGGAAGACGCCGAGCCGGAGGGTGACGGCGATGCCGAGGTGGAAGACCACGCCGATCGTCAGCCACACGTGGCGGACGTGGAGCCGGTTGCTCCACCGGCGCAGGCGGCCGGGGCGGTCGGCGGTGGTCTCGTACCAGACGATGAGCAGGAGCAGCGGCGCGCCGAGTTCAAAGACCATCGTCACCGCCGCCGCGAGCTGCGGCAGAGGGAACGCGTACGGCACCCAGCCCGACGAGAACCGGGCGAAGTGCGGATCCGACAGCGCGTTGGCCAGCGCCGAGTAGCCGCCCTGGGGCCACCACTCCGGCGCGCCCTTGTTGTGGCCGCCGGAGAAGTAGATCCACACCACCTGCGCGAACAGCAGCAGGCGCGGCCAGGCCGGGATCAGCGCCGGGAACGGGCGACCGAGCCGGCGGCGGACCGCGGCGTCGACCGACCAGCGGGCGTGGCACGACGACAGCACCAGCACCAGCGCGACCGCGCGCAGGGCCGCGTCGATGCCGCGATCGCCGTCGGGCAGGAGCGCGGCGAGCTGGGCTGAGCCGAGGACCATGATCACGCCGGCGACGCGGGTGAACAGGCCGGCGGCGAACGCGGCCGCGGCCAGGGTCGTGCTCCACCACAGCAGCTCCGCGGTCGCCGACGACGCGCCGAACCAGCGCATCGACCACGGGTGGCTGTCGACGCCGTAGCCCATGCCGTCGGGCGGTGGCGACCACAGCACGTCGGCGAGGCCGAGGCCGCGCACCCACAACAGATCGCCGAGCACGCAGGCGCCGACCAAGATCCGGATCAGCGCCAGCGCGGTCGGCGGCTCGCGTTGATCCCACAGCGCGACCCAGGCTCGCCACGACCGTTTCACGGCTGCGGCCTCCGCAGCGCGGCGCGCTCGTCGCGGCTGATCAAGAGCGGGTAGGCGTCCTCGCCGGTGGCGCGGTAGTCGCCGTGGGCGCCGATGATGATCCGCTCCATGCGGATGCGGACCTCGAACGCGCGCGGCTCGCGCGCGAAGATCTGGTCGGCGATCCAGCCGGCGAAGATCGGATAACCGCCGCGGGCGCCGTAGGTCGTATGCGGGTTCCAGGCGCCGCGGACCCGGCGGTAGCCGATCTGGGCGGCGAGGAGGTCGTGCTCGTCGTCGTGCGGGCGGTACAGCAGCCGCCAGGTCGACTCGCCGGCGGCTCGGACCTCGATCGCCATGCGGAAGCGCGCGCGGGCGGCGCCGGCGAACAGCTTCCAGCGCTGGCGGACACCGAACAGGTCGGCGGCCGGCTGCACCGGGCGCAGCACCCAGGTCCGCGCCGCCTCGAGCTCGTCGACCGCGGCGGTCAGGGTCGGCCCCAGCCGATCGCCGGCCAGCTTGCGCTCGGCGCCGTTGCGCGGCACCGGACAGCCGTCGACCAGGCCGAGCGCGATCGCCAGCGCGATCAGGCCGGCTCGCAGCTCACGCCAGTACCGCACCGCGCGAGGGTACCGCAGGCGACGAGGTCGCACGGCGCGGCGGGCCGGGTGCTACGTTCGCACGCCATGGCCAAGCAGCAGGCGAAGGCGAAGGCCAGCGCACAGGGGCCGACCCTGGCCGAGGTGATGGCGCGCTCGGGGCTGCTGACCAAGGTCACGATGACCACGCGGTCGATCATCACCCGCGCGGTGGCCCAGGCCGACGAGCTCGGCCGGGTGTCGCTCAAGGTGGTGTCGTGCCACGATTGCATCGCGCCCAAGGCCTGCTGCAGCCTGACCACCGCGGTCTACCTCTACGAGGGCCTGCCGATCGCGGCCCGCCTCACCGCCGAGGGTCGCGACACGCCGGCCCTGCGCGCTGAGCTGCGGGCGGCGGCCGAGGCGATGGAGAACACCGCGCAGCGCCGCTACCGGCGACCGTGCGTGTTCCTCGACGGCGCCGAGCGCTGCACGATCTACACCGACCGGCCGTCGACCTGCGGCACCGCGCTGGTCTTCTCGCCGGCCCAGGCCTGCAGCGACCCCGCCACCAAGATCATCGACGCCTACAAGTCGCCGCTGCAACGCGAGCTGCCGCTGCAGGTCGAGGAGGGCGTGCGCGACGCGCTCGGCCTGCCCCGCGCCGAGCACATCTACATCGGCGTGCTGCCGCGCATGGTGCTGCTGTGCCTGCAGGCGTGGGGGCGCGCCGACTTCGCGCGCTTCTTCGCCCAGCACGCGCCGGCGGCGGCCGCGGCCCTCGGCCACGCGCTCCACGCCGACAAAACGGCAATCAAATAGCCGTTCTTCAGCCCGGGGGCGCCGCGACCGCGACCGCGAAGCCGACTCGCGCACCGCCGCCGGGCCGCGCGTCGGTCCAGGCCCGACCGCCGTGGGCGACCGCGATCCGCGCCACCAGCGTGAGGCCGAGGCCGAGGCCGCCTGCGCTCGAAGGCACGAAGCCGCGGAAGGCGTCGGCCTGACGCTCGGGGCTGAGCCCGGGCCCGGCGTCGTCGACCTCGACCGCGACCTCGTCACCACGCCGCTCGACCCGGACCGCGATCGCGCCGCCGCCGTGCCGCGCGGCGTTGTCGACGAGGTTGGCGACCGCGCGCCGGACCAGGGTCGGATCGATCGCCGCGGTGGTGTCGCCGTAAGCCGAGATCACGTCGGCCGCGACCCCGGCGGCCAGCGCGGCGTCGGCGACCAGCGCGGCGACGTCGAGCGGGCGGCGATCGAGCGAGCCGAACTCGAGCCGCGACGAGGCCAGCAGGCGCGCGACCAGATCGTCGAGGGCGAGGACCTCGCGCTCGAGCTGACCGAGCGCGGGAGCGTCGGCCCGCTCGCGCGCCGTCTCGATCAGCACCCGCATGTGGCCGAGCGGCGTGCGCAGCTCGTGCGAGACCGCAGCCAGGAGCTGGCGCTGATCGCGCAACTGCTGGCCGATCTGCTCGGCCATGCGGTTGAGCGCGGTCGCCAGGATGCGCAGCTCGCCGTCGTGGTGGCCGACCTCGATCCGGGTGTCGAGCCGGCCCTCCCCGAGATCGCGGGCCGCGCGGATCGTGAGCAGGAGCGGGCGGGTCAGCCGCCAGGCGACCGCGCCGGCGATGGTCCACAGGCCCAGCACCACCAGCGCCAGCTGCCACCAGTGCGCGCGGTCGATCGCGACCTTGTGGCCGACCCAGATGCCGGTCGCCAGCGCCGCGCCGAACCAGAGGAAGATCCGCCGGCGCATCCGCGCCTGCAGCCACCACGGGCCGCGCATCCGATGACCGTGGTGATGACCGTGCAGCGGCGCGTGCCACAGCGCGCGCTCGGCTCGCCACTCGGCGCGGAGGCGGTGGCGACGCCTCACGGGCGCCCGGCCTGGACGGAGGTCGCTCGATCGCAGGCTCGCTCCCTCATGTCGGGTCGTCCTCGACGGTGCGGGCCAGGCTGTAGCCGATGCCGCGCACGGTCTTGAGCCGGGCCGCCGCGCCGTCGCCCAGCTTCTTGCGCAGCCGCGAGATGTGGACGTCGACCGCGCGATCGCCGACGGTGGTGTCGCCACGCCCGGCCAGCTCGAGCAGCGTGGCCCGCGGCACCACCCGGCCTGCGCGCCGGACCAGCGCGACCAGCAGGTCGAGCTCGAGCCCGGTCAGTTCGATCGGCTGGCCGTCGACCCAGGCCTCGCGCGCGGCGACGTCGACGGCGATCCCGGCCGCGGTCAGGCGCTCGGCGATCGCCGCCGGCGCCGCCCGCCGCACCACCGCCCGCAGCCGGGCCAGCAGCTCGCGCGGCGAGAACGGCTTGGCGACGTAGTCGTCGGCGCCGAGCTCGAGCCCGACCACGCGATCGGACTCGTCGCCGCGCGCGGTCAGCATGATCACGGGCAGGCGGTGACCGTCGGTGCGCAGCCGGCGCAACACCGCCAGGCCGTCGAGGCCCGGCATCATCACGTCGAGCAGCACGACGTCGAAGCCGTCGCCGGCGAGGAGCGCGAGCCCGGCCTGACCGCCGGCGGCGTGGACCAGGCTCACGCCCTGCGGCTCGAGGTAGCCGCGCAGCAGCTCGGCCAGCCGCACGTCGTCGTCGATGAGCAGGACCCGCACCATGGCATCCTCGCACGCCCGTCCCGATCCGGCGGCTCAGGTCCGGCTCAGGTCCGGTACGGAGCGCCGCCGCGGGCCGCGCCCCGCCCCAGCAGCGAGCCCAGCTCCGCCCGCTGCTTGTCGTCGAGCAGCGCGTGGAGCTTGCGCAGGGCGTCGACGACGGCGGCCCGGGCCTCGGCGCCGGCCTGGTCGACCCCGTGCAGCACGCCGGCCAGCGCCGCCTCGTCGAGCTCGCTGGCGGCCACCGCGTCGGCCAGCGGTCCGCGCAGGTCGCGCAGGCCGCGCCGCGCCGTGTGCAGCCGCTCCTCGAGCTGGTCGACCTCGGCGATGATCGCGCGCTCCTGGGCCGGGCTGGCGTCGATGCGCTCGAGCGCGACGTCGAGCATCCAGCGCCGCCGGCCGCCGTGCCGACCGTGCCAGCCGTGGTGGCGGCGCTCGTGGCCCCGGCTGCCGCAGCACCCACCGCCGTGACGGCGCCAGTGCGCGCGCCGCAGGGCCATCATCCCAACCGCTCCGAGTCCGATCGCGAGAAGCAACATATCGTCCGTTCCTTTCAGGCCGCACCGTCGGTCCGGCCCTGCCACCCACGATGACGACCCGGTGTTGCGGATGGTCGCGGCCGCATGTGAAGAAACCTTGCGCCGGCGCGCGCGGCCCGCGCGACCGTGGTTGACCGCGGCTCAGCTCCACGCCACGTTGTCGCCATGGCGCCGCAGCTCCTCCGCGATGGCTACCTGGTCGGTCGGGCCGTGGTCCGGGTCATGGCCGACTCCAACCAGACCCACGAGATCCACCGGGTCGAGGAGATCACCGGCCGTCCGGCCTACCGGCGGCTCCTGGCCGAGCTGCAGGCCGACGACGACGAGCGCGGGCTGCTCGCGCGCCGGCCCGAGCTGTCGTCGGACCACGTCGACTACGCCCGGCTGCGGACCCTGCCCGCGCACACGCTCGGCGCCGCCTACGCCCGCCACCTCGATGAGAACAAGCTCAGCGCCGACTACCAGGCCGCGCGCACCCGCCACGTCGACGACGAGGACCTGGCCTACCTGATGCGCCGCTTCCGCCAGACCCACGACGTGTGGCACGCGCTGCTCGACCTCGGCGTCACCGGCCACGAAGAGGTCGTCATCCACGCCTTCTCGTGGGGTCAGCTCCGGTTGCCGGTGTCGGCGATGGTCGTCGCCTTCGGCACGCTCAAGCACCTCGTGCTCGAACGCCGCTGGGGTGCGTTGCGCCACTCGCTGCTCGAGGCCTACCGGGTCGGGGCCGCGGCCCGCCCGCTGCTGCCAGTGATCTGGGAGGACCTGTGGGCCGAGCCACTCGCCGACGTCCGCGCTCGCTACCGGCTGCGCCCACTCGAGCGCCGCTGGCTCGCCTAGCAAGCCTTGGCGAACGACCTTCTGACCTGCGCGCCACAGCGATACACTGCACGCCCCCCGTAACCACGACGGAGCCTGGCCTTGACCCTCTTCCGACGGACCGCGACCACCACGCTCTCGCTGCTCTTCGCCGCGTTGCTCGCGAGCGCGGCCACCCTCGGCGCGGCCGGCGCGGAGACCGTCGTGCAGAACGATGGCTTCATGAGCGGGGACACCGCCGGCTTCCAGGCCGGGTTCGTGGCGGGCGAGATGGGGGCGTCGCGGCTGGTGCTGCCGGCGGGCCGGCAGCTGCTCGCGGTGCGCCTGCTGTTCGGCGGGGCCGCGACCACCAAGACCGTGACGCTGCACGTCTGGGACGACACCGCCGGCACGACCGCGCCCGGCGCCGAGCTCTTCTCCGGTGACTTCGACGTCACCGGCGCCGACAACGCGCTCCACGACCTCAACGTCGCCGGCGACAACGTGTTCGTGCCGGCCCAGTTCCGGATCGGCATCGAGTTCCAGCACAACGGCCTGCCGTCGATCGCGCGCGACGCCGACGGCACCGTCGCCGCCGACAAGAACTTCATCTACGCCAATCTCGGCGCCGGCCTGGTCTGGGTCAAGTCGCAGTCCCTCGGCCTGACCGGCGACTGGATCCTGCGCGCGGTGGTCAGCGACGGCGGCGGCGCGCCCGACGCCGGGGTCACGCCCGACGCGAGCGTGGGCCCCGACGCCGGCAATGGCGGGTCGTGCACCGGCAACGGCGACTGCACCATCGGCGAGTACTGCGATCCCGACACCCACGCCTGCACGTTCGACTGCCGGCACGACACCGACTGCCCCGACAACGGCCAGTGCAACAGCCTCGGCCAGTGCATCGGTGCCAGCAGCGACGGCGGCGGCGGGTGCTGCTCGACCGGCAGCGGCCGCGACGACGGCGTGCTCGGCGCGCTCGGCCTGGCCGGAGTGGTCGGGCTGCTGGTCACGCGGCGGCGGCGGGAATCGCGGCCGCGCTGATGATCGCTCGCGCCAGATCGCTGGTCGTCGCGGGCGCGCTGATCGGGTTCGCGACCCCGGCCGCGGCGTCGACGGTCCGCGCGCTGTCGCCGGCCGAGCTGGCCGCCGGCGCCGATCGCGTCGTCGAGGCCGAGGTGGTCGCGATCACCGGGCGGTGGTCGGCCGATCATCGTGGCCTCGAGACCGTCGTCAGCCTCCGCACGCTGGCTGACGACGAAGCGCTCACGATCGTTCAGCCGGGCGGCACGGTCGGCGACGCGACCGAGCTGGTGTTCGGCATGCCAACCTACCGGGTCGGCGACCGCGCGCGCTACCACCTCGCCCGCAACCTGCCGACGATCGTCGCCGACGGCGGCAGCCCGACCTGGCGCGTCTACGGCTGGGCCCAGGGCGTGTGGCCGGTCCGGCTGGTCGACGGCGTACAGCGTTTCGGGCCCGGCGACCCGACCGGCGCCGACCTCGACTCGGTGCGGCCCGGCTTCACCACCAACGGCATGGTCTGGCCGCCCGCGACCATCCCGGTCGGCTACGAGCTGCACATGGACGGCAGCGCCGATCTGACGTTCGCGCAGGTCGAGACCACGGTCGCGGCCGCGTTCGCGACCTGGGAGGCCTTGCCGTGCGCGACCCTCGCGTACCACCTGCTCGGCACCACCGATCGGCCGGTCGCCACCGATGGCCACAACGTGATCTCGTTCATCGAGAGCGGCTGGGTCTACGGCCGCGAGGCCGCCGGCGCGACCGCGCTGTTCATCATCGACGGCATGCAGACCGCCGACGTCGCCATGAACGGCGAGAACTACACCTGGGCGATCGGGCCGGCCGGCGCGCTCGCGGCCACCGGCACCTTCGACTTCCAGGGCGTGCTCACCCACGAGCTCGGCCACTTCAGCGGCCTCGGCCACACCATGAGCGCGCACGACACGATGTACTACTCGTGGACGCCGTGGCAGGGCCAGCGCACGCCGTCGGCCGACGACAAGCGCGGGCTGTGCTCGATCTACCCGGTGGCCGGCGACGAGTGCAGCGCGGCCGGCACCGGCTGTCCCGCCGGCCAGGCCTGCCAGACCACCGACGGCGGCCGGGTCTGCGACACCAACGCCGAGCCGATCGGCACCGCCTGCAACTACGACCACGTCGAGTGCGCCGACTTCTGCCTGTTCACCCGCGCCGACCTGTCCGCCGGCTACTGCTCGCGGTTCTGCAACTCCAACGCCGACTGCCCGCTCACCCACCACTGCGACGTCGCCTCGGCCGGCGGCACCCCGGTCAAGGTCTGCTTCGCCGGCGCCCAGCCGGTGTTCGACGCCGCCACCGAGTGCGCGACCGACGAGCAGTGCCCGGCCGGCGAGCACTGCACCGCGGCCGGCGCCTGCACCTTCGACTGCCGCACCGACCGCGACTGCGGCGGCAACGGCACCTGCGACGACCGCGGTCGGTGCGCGACCGGCGGCAACAGCGGCGGCTGCTGCGACGCCAGCGGCGATCCCCGCGGTCCGCTCACCGCCCTCGCGCTCGCACTCACGCTCGGCCTCGTCGCTCGCCGCCGGCGCCGCACGCGCTGAACGTCGGCGCGGTCCCGCGCCGCGGTGGTAGACTGGCGCCGTGGCCTTGCCTGCCGTGATCCCACCCGGTGAATACGTGCCCACGGCCGATCAGCGGATCGTGCTGAACCATGTGCCGTGGTCGCACTTCGAGGCCCAGCTCGCGTTCCGGGGTGACGCGTCGGTGCCGCGCATGGCCTACCTCGACGGAGTGATGGAGCTGATGACACCGTCCAAGGGGCACGAACGGACCAAGTCTCTCATCGGGCGGCTGGTCGAGGCCTACTGCCTCGAGCGCGGCGTCCTCTTCATGCCGTACGGCGGGTGGACGCTCAAGGCCGCCATCAAGAAGGCCGGCGCCGAGCCCGACGAGTGCTACCTCATCGGCCCCGATCAGGACCGTGACCGGCCCGACCTGGTCATCGAGGTGATCTGGACCAGCGGCAGCATCGACAAGCTCGAGATCTACCGGCGGCTCACGATCCCCGAGGTCTGGTTCTGGGCTGACGGCCGGCTCACGGTCCACATCCTCGACGGGGCCGAGTATCGGCTCGCCCCGCGCAGCGACTGCTTGCCGGAGCTCGACCTCCCGCTCCTGTGCTCGTTCCTCGATCGCCGCACCGCGACCGAGGCGATCCGCGACTTCCGCGCCGTCCTCACGCCGCGCTGATCGTCAGGCCAGCAAGCCGGGTAGCAGCTCGCCGGCCTTGCCGGTGTAAACCTCGTCGAACTCGGCGGCGTTGGCCGGGGCCTCGAGGCCGACGTAGATGCTGCGGACTCGCTCGCCCATCGACCGCCGGTAGGTCAGCTCGCCGACCAGCCCGGCCGCGGGATAGACCACGCCCGAGCTGCCGATGCACAGGAAGACGTCGGCCTTCTGGACCCGGCGCCGGATCCGCACGAAGTCGAACGGCACCTCGCCGAACCAGACGATGTGCGGGCGTTGCAGCGCGCCGCACGGACAGCGCGGCAGCTCGGCGAAGTCGTGGCGGGTATCGACGAACGGCGCGGTCGCGCACGCCGGATCCGAGCAGCGGGTCTTCATCAGCTCGCCGTGCATGTGCAGGACGTGCCGCGAGCCCGCGGCCTCGTGCAGGCCGTCGACGTTCTGGGTGCACAGGAACAGGCGGTCGCCGAGCCGGGCTTCGAGCGCGGCCAGGGCGCTGTGCGCCGGGTTGGGCACGACCGCGAGCGCCTGCGCCCGGCGCTGACCGTAGAACCGCCACACCACCCGCGGATCCGCGGCGAAGCCCTCGGGCGACGCGACGTCCTCGACCCGGTGGTTCTCCCACAGGCCGTTGGCGTCGCGGAACGTGGCGATGCCGCTCTCGGCGCTGATGCCGGCGCCGGTGAGGACGAAGACGTCGGTGGGAGCGCGGAGGCCGAGCGACATGGTGTGAACGTGACACGAACAAGTGCGAACCGCAAGCGCTGACCTCAGCGATAGGTCACCGCCAGCGTGACCGCGCGGCTCTCGATCCGCAGCGTCGCCGGCAGGCCGTCGAAGTCGGCGTGGGCCACGCCCTGGTGCATGAAGGTCATGGGCAGCGCGGCGTCGCCGCTCGGCGGGAACCCGGCGAACACCGCCGCCGGGATGGTGCCGGTGCCGGGCGCCGCCGCGAAGTCGCAGGTGGCGCGGCGATAACCGCCGATCGCGCTCGCGAAGGTCACGCTGACCACGCCGTCGGCGACCGGGCGCCAGGTCACGAGCTGCTGGGCCGCGCCGCTGACCTCGAGCGTGGGGCCGGTGGGCGAGCGCAGGTCGAGGTCGGCGGGCACCGTGGCGCCGAAGGTCATGGCCGGCTCGCCGGCGCTGATCACCTTCACCGTGTCACCGATCGTCAGCGGCGGCAGCTCGGACGTCGGCTCGTCCGCCGACAGCCACGCCACCTCGGCGGCCCCGAGCGCCACGGTCACCGACGGCACCAGGGCCGGGAGGTGGGCCGGCACCGCGCCGCAGCGCTCGACCACGCAGGCGCCGATGGTGCGGCGCTCGCACTTGGCGTCGCGATCGGTCTTGGTGCCCTCGATCGCGGCCTTGGCCGTCGGCGCCGACGCGACCGTCAGCGCGAAGCTCGCGACCGGCATCGGGTCCCAGCTCCCGGAACCGGTCGTCGGCCCGCCCGGGTGCCCGCCGATCGCGAGCGGCGTGGGCTCACCGGCCACGATCGTGTCGGACGGCGCGTCGGCCCCACCGTCGTCGAGCCCCTGCTCGACGCAGGCGGTCATGGTGGTCAGGAGCGACAGGGCCAGGGGGACGAAGCCGGTGGAGCGCGAGTGGGTCATGCCTCCAGGACGCGCCCGCCGACCGATCTTCGCGGGGACCGCGCCCGGCCCCCGCGATCACTTGATGATCGAGCAGTCTTCCCAGGAGTAGCGGGCGTCGACCTGGGGATTGTCGGCGAGCACGTGCCACTCGGTGAAGTCGTCGAACTTGGGATCGTAGGTGACGCGCACGGTCTTGCCGGCCGGCAGCTTCCCCTCCTTCACCAGCAGCGCGAGGACGTCCTTGATCGTGCACTTCGGGACCGGCGGCGCCTCGATGCCTTCGATGCGATCGGTCCACCCCCCAGCCCACTTGCCGTTGATGCCCTTCTCGGCGAACGAGTACTTCTTGACCGAGTTGGAGCGCTGGCTCTTGGCGTACGACGCCGACGCGCTCGGCGAGGTGTAGACCACCTCGGCACCCTTCGAGACGTCGACGGTGCCGTCGGCCCGCACCGCGAGGTAGTTGACCGAGTGGAAGACGGCGTCCTTGTGCCACTTGCGGGCGAAGCCGGCCATCGCGGTGATCGCCTTGTCGGCGTCGGGCTTGCCCTTGGTGAGGCCGGCCGCCGAGTAGCTGATCATCCCCTTGGGGGTGATGAACTTGTTCTTGAAGATCATGCCGCCGACGCCGACGACGATCACGAGGAAGATGCCGCCGAAGATCTTGAACTTCGAGACGCCGCCACCGGCGCCCATGACGTTGAACGGCAGCTTGAAGCCGCCGGGCAGCGGGATGCCCATCTTCGGGGGCGCACCCTGGGTGGTGACCGGCGGCGCCGACCACGGGGTCTGCTGACCGGGTCCGACCTGCATGCCGGGCGCTGCGCCCATGCCGGGTGCGCCGCCCATGCCGGGTGCGCCGCCCATGCCCATGCCGGGCGCGCCGCCCATGCCGGGTGCGCCGCCCATGCCGGGCACCGCGCCCCAGCCCTGGGGAGCCATCGGCGCCGGCGCCGGCGCCTGGGCCTGCATCGTTGGCGGCACTGGCTGACCGCACGTGTTGCAGGGAACGGGCTGGGTCGGGTGTCCCCACGCGGCGTTGCCGCAGCGAGGGCAACGGGTCTGAACATACTCGCTCATCATGGCCTCCAGTCGACAGAGCGCGCTCGGCGCTCTTTGTGACTCAAGTGTCGTGACTCAAGTGTCGCCCAGAAGCAGCTGGAGCCGGCCCAGCGCCGCCAGCAGATCGGGCCGCTCGGTGAGCACCGGTCGCACCGGGTCGTCGCCGAAACTCTCGAGCCGGGCCAGCGCATTTCGCAGGTTGAACGACGTCGGATCGAGGCCGGGCACCACCTCGGGCCAGCGCAGCGGCATCGAGACCGGCGCGCGCGGCACCGGCCGCACCGACAGCGGCGCGACCAGGAGCTGGCCGTGCGCGTTCTGGCCCCAGTCGAGATAGACCCGGCCGTAGCGCTTGCCGGGGTTGCGGTGGGTGGTGGCCATGTCGGGGTGGCGGCGCTCGATCACCATGCCGAGCAGGTAGGCGAGGTGGCGGGCCTGCTCGAACGTGACCTGGCCGCCCATCGGGATCAGCACGTGGAGGCCGGTCTGGCCGCTGGTCTTGACGTAGTTGGGCAGCGCGATCGATTCGCACAGCTCGTGGATCGCGAGGGCCAGCGGCACCACGTGCTCGCGCGGCGCGCCCTTGGGATCGAGATCGATGATCGACCAGTCGGGTCGGCCGAGGTCGGTGGTGCGGCTGGCCCACACGTGGATCGGGATCGAGCCGAGGTTGGCGAGGTAGGCCAGGCCGTCGGCGTCGTCGACCAGCACGTAGTGGACGTCGCGCTGGCTGCTCTCGCTCCACAGCGCGACCGTGCGCAGCCACGGCGGCACCCAGTCGGGCATGTCCTTCTGGTAGAACATCTTGCCCTCGATGCCGTCGGGAAACCGGGTCATGACCACCGGGCGATCGACCAGGTACGGCAAGATCCACGGCGCGACCGAGCGGTAGTACGCGATGAGGTCGCCCTTGCTGACGCCGTCGGCCGGCCAGTAGAGCTTCTTCAGGTTCGACAGCTGCAGCCGGCGGGGCGCGGCGTCGTCCTCGATCGCGGTGGTCTCGGCCGGACCGACGTCGCGTTCGACCGGCTCGGGCGCGTCCGACGGCTCACCGTCGCCGCTGGCGTCGGTCGCGCGCTCGGCGGCCTCGCGGGTGTCGCGGGCCGGCACCAGACACTCGGCGGCGTCCTTGTCGCGCCGCAGCCGCACGAACACCGGGAAGCGCAAGGTCGAGTCGACCGGCCAC
>JAYVSF010000048.1:0-13674 GCA_043775605.1 Myxococcales bacterium | reverse complement strand
GCCGGCCACGAGACCACCGCGAACCTCCTGGCCTGGACCTGGGCCGCGCTGGCCAAGAACCCCGATGTCCGGACCCGGCTCGACGACGAGCTCACCACCGTGCTCGCCGGCCGGCCGCCGACCTACGCCGATCTGCCCCGGCTGCGGTACGGCCTGGCCGTGCTCGAGGAGGCGCTGCGCCTGTATCCGCCGGCCTACGTGGTCGCGCGCGAGGCGGTGCGGCCGCTCAAGGTCGGCGCCGCCGATATCGAGCGCGGCGACGTCGTGCTGATCGCGATCCGCGCGATGCAGCGCCGGCCCGACTACTGGCCCGAGCCCGACGCGTTCCGCCCCGAGCGCTTCCTCGGCGACGGCGGCAGCGCCGCCCGCGGCCGTCGGGTCGGCTACCTGCCGTTCGGCGCCGGCCCGCGGGTCTGCATCGGCAACCACTTCGCGCTCGCCGAGGCCCAGCTCATCCTCGCCACCTGGGCCCAGCGCTTCCACTTTCGCCTGGTCTACGACGGCCCCATCGAGCCCGAGCCGCTGGTCACGCTGCGCCCGCGCGGTGGCGTGCCCGCCCTCGTCGAGCCCCGCTGATTTGCTAGACTCACGGTCCTCATGAAACGCGCGATCCTGACCCTGACCGTGATGACCGGGCTGGTGGCCTGCAGCGGCGGCGGTGGCGGTGGCGGTGGCGGTGGCGGTGACGACGGCGGCGCGACCGTCACCGACGGCCCGACCGCGCTCGACGCCCGGCCGATCGATGGCGCGAGCCCGCTCGACGCGTCGGCCGCGGCCGATCCCGGGATGCCCGGGACCTGGCAGGTGGCGACCCAGGACAACGTCAGCATCTCGCTCGGCACCGGCACCGTCCGGGGCACCGTGTTCTCGCCGTCGATGAACGGCACCATGCCGGCGCCGGGCCCGTTCCCGCTGGTGATCGTGTCGTCGGGGTACCAGCTCGCGCGCGGCCAGTACGCGATCTACTGCCAGCACCTGGCGAGCTGGGGCTACGTCTGCCTCACCCACGACTACGCCGCGTCGGGCAACCACCAGGCCAAGGCCCGCGAGGTCGGCAAGATCATCGACTGGGCGCTGAGCCCGGCCAGCGGTCTGGCCGCCCGGATCCAGGCCGACGCGATCGCCGCCGCCGGCCACTCGCTGGGCGGCAAGGTCACCATCAACGCCGCGATCCTCGACAGCCGGATCAAAGCGGTGGTCGGCGGGGATCCGGTCGACGCGCTGCCGCCGTTCGGCAACGACGGCTCGCTGTCGGTCACGCCCGAGCTGATGGGCGGCCTGCACGCGCCGCTGGCCGTGCTCGGCGAGCTGACCGACGCGGCCGGCGGGCTCGGCGGCATGTCGTGCGCGCCGGCCGCCGACAACTTCCAGAAGTTCTTCGAGGCCGCGTGCCAGGTCCCGGCCCGGCTCGAGGTGACGGTGGCGATGGCCGATCACATGGACTGGATCGGCGATCGCGCGACCTGCGGCCTGGCCTGCGTGGTCTGCAACAACGGCCAGACTCCGGAGGCCACGGTCCAGACCATCACCAAGCGGGTCACCACCGCCTGGTTCGAGCGCCACCTGCGCCACACCCCGGGCATGGAGGCCTGGCTGATGACGCCGCAGGTCGGCACGCCGACGACGCTGCGCACCACCGCGCCCGGCTGCTGACCGGGTCGTCAGAGATCAATCGATCGGCCCGGCACCGGAGTGCCGCCCCGATCTGTACGGAATCAGAGTCGAGGGTTGGGCGTCGCGAGCAGGCCGACATTCCGAAACCCTATTGTTGCCAACCCTCTCAGCGGCCGAGGCGGCGCGCGAGCTGGTCCTCGTACAGCGACGCGGGCACCAGGGCGGCGCCGCGGTCGACGCCCACCTCGTGATCGGCGGGCGCGCTGCCGTCGCCGCGGCCGAACACGAACGGCCAGTCGAGGCTGGTGTGGACGCCGACGCCGGTGGCGCCGCCGGCCGCGGTGGCTTGCGCGAGCGCGGCCCCGCCGCCATGCTGCGCCGATGACGACGCCCGCCCTGCCGCCCTGTGGCCTGTACCGCACCACCGCCGCCCTCGGCGCGATCGAGGCTGGCCGCCTGGTCTACTTCCACAACCACGGCGATCCGGGCCCCGGCCTGTACCTGCCCGAGCGCTGGACCCGCAACCGCGCCCAGTGGCAGAGCCGCGGCACCACCGCGCCGGTCGGCTTCGATCCGAAAGCGCTGATGGCGCTGCCGCGCGAGGGCTTCTACCGGGTCGCGCGCACGTTCCACTGCTGCGACAAGAAGTGCGTCGAGTTCGCGCCCGAGACGTTCGTGCAGCTCGGCTACAACGGCAAGGGCGACGCGCTCCTGTTCATGCCCGAGCTGGCCAGCGGCACCTTCGAGATCCCCGAGCGCGGCACCCGGCTCGACGACAACGTGCTCGACAACCTGATCCCGCTGGTGGTCCGCGAGCGCGGCGATCAGCGCGACGATCTCGGCTCGTTCCCGCGCGTCGTCATCCACTGACCCCAGGGCTGACGCGCGCGCAGCTCGGCGATCGTCACCTCGCCGGCCGCGAGCTGACCGCGGGCCGCGTCGACGATCCGCCACCGCTGGGTCTGGCCGCCGAGTGGCTGGGCCTCGACGAAGATGCAGCGCAGCTCGCCGTCGTCGAAGCCGCACTGGGCCTGGATCGCGCGCAGCAGCCGCTCGTCGTGGAGGTGGCCGTCGCCGAAGTTCCAGCCCAGGACCTGGCCGGCGACGATCTCGCCGTCGAGCCACTCGTGGTCCTCGAGCCGATCGACCGCGCGCGCCACCAGCGCCGGCAGCGCCCGGCCGTGCAGGTGCATCAGCCGGAAGCCCATCACCTTGCCGATCAGCCCGACCGCGGTCGCGCGATCGTAGAACCGCGCGAGCTGATCGTGGACCCATGGCGCGCTGGTCGTGAGCTTCGCGAG
Organism: Myxococcales bacterium; assembly: GCA_043775605.1. Classification (GTDB taxonomy): domain Bacteria; phylum Myxococcota_A; class Polyangia; order Haliangiales; family Haliangiaceae; genus UBA2376. The sequence goes on along the minus strand of JAYVSF010000048.1, from coordinate 10,759 downwards.
CTTGCGGTGGCTGTCGCCGCGGAACAGCCACACGCCGTACGCCCAGTTGCCGGCGTAGTAGCGCATGGCCAGCAGGAACGAGAGCCGGTGCGGCCACAGGTTGCCGACCAGCGGCGCGACCACCAGCGTCACCGTCAGCAGCGCCGCGACCGGGCCGACGCCGATATCGAGCACGGCCACCGTCGGGTGGGCGAAGAACAGCGCGAAGCCGCCGTACACGACCATCACGTTCCACTCGAGCGGCACGCCCATCGGCACCGTGCTGGTGATGAAGCCGTGCAGCACCAGCATCAGCGCGAGTCCGAGGGTGAGGGTCCAGCCGCCCGACGACAGCGCGAGCACGACCGGCACCGTCAGCTCGAGCGCGGTGCCCATGTGCGCCATCACCGTCGCCAGCGTCGATGGCCGGAGGTCGTCGGGGAAGCTGCGGTACATGCGCCGCCGCAGCCACGCGAACCGGGTGAACGGCCCGTTGCTCACCATCACGCCCACCACCGCCGGGAAGTGGTGGTTGAGCTTCGACATCCCGGCCCAGAACCACAGCGCGAGCTGCACCGCCATGGCGCCGGCGATCCAGTGCGGGGTCAGCGCCATCACCGCGATCGTCGTCGCGTAGTGCTCGGGCCGGAACGCCAGGAACGCCGTGCGATCGCACAGCGCCAGCAGCGGGAGCCCGATCGCGAGCGCTGCCAGCAGCGTCCGCGACGGCGCCACCGACGCCAGGCCGACCACGAGCGTCCCGACGATCGCGGCGTACAGCGCGACGTCGAGCCAGGTCCGCTGCGCGCCGCCGACCAGCGGCAAGCCCGGCCACGTTGGCAGCTTGGTCGTGCCCGGCCGCAGGAAGTACAGGGCACCGCCGATCGGCGGCAGGTAGCGCCCGGTCAGCGGCCCGCTACCGCAGCCCAGGCCCAGACCCTCGAACAGCGCGCTCCACAGGATCGCCTTCTGGAACGCGACCGGCTCGAGCCACCAGCGATCGATCGTCGACAGCGCGCCCAGCCCCGGCGTGCACCGGCACCACAGGAGCCAGCCGCCGACGTAGAGCGCGAGCTTGACCGCGTACAGAACGTAGACCGCGAGCGGCGTGCCGTAGCCCTGCAGCGCCCAGGCCGCGCACACCTGCCGGCCGCGCTCGGCCATCGGCAGCCGGGCCCACGCCAGCGGATCGTACGGCGGTGGCGTCGGTTCGAGCAGGCCCACGGCGGCCCTCCGAGTGTGCCACGTCCGGCTCGACTCCGACTCCGACGTGCCACCGGCCCGCCTCGCGTCACAATGTCGCGATGGCCGAATGCACCACTCGCACCGGAGGGTTGCGCCGCGAGCGCACCCTGGCCTCGCCGCAGTTCGACGATGGTCGCTTCCGCAACCCGGGCGGCGTCAGCGCCGGTCTGCGCAAGGGCACGCGCTGGCAGATCGCCCGCGAGTTCCTGGCCGGCAACGAGCGCCGGGTGCCGGTCAAGCCGCTGCCGTCGATGAGCCCGCTGCCGGGCTGGGCCCGCCCGAGCGCGACCGGGCTGCGCACGACCTGGCTCGGCCACTCGACCGTGCTCGTCGAGATCGATGGCGCGCGGGTGCTGACCGATCCGGTGTGGAGCGACCGCGCGTCGCCGCTCAAGGTCGCCGGGCCGCGCCGGTTCCAGCCGGTGCCGGTGGCGATCGCCGAGCTGCCGGCGCTCGACGCGATCGTGCTGTCCCACGATCACTACGACCACCTCGACCGGGTCGGCATCCTCGAGCTGGCGAAGCGGGGCACGCCGATCTACACCTCGCTCGGCGTCGGCGCCCGGTTCGAGAGCTGGGGCATACCGCCCGAGCAGCTCATCGAGCTCGACTGGTGGGAGGAGGCGGCGGTGCCCGGCTGCGCGCTGCGCATCCACGCGGTGCCGTGCCAGCACTTCTCGGGGCGCAGCCTCGGCGATCGCAACGTGACCTTGTGGTCGTCGTGGGTGCTCCAGGGCGACCGCCACCAGGTGTTCTTCAGCGGCGACACCGGCCTGACCCCAGTCTATCGCGACATCGGGGCCCGGTTCGGGCGCTTCGATCTGACGATGCTCGAGGTCGGCGCGTTCCACCCGGCGTGGGGCGACATCCACCTCGGCCCCGACCAGGCGCTCGAGGCGCTGGCCATGCTCGGCGGCGGCCGCTTCCTGCCGATCCACTGGGGCACCTTCAACCTCGGGCTGCACGCCTGGGATCAGCCGGCCGAGCGCCTGCTCGAGGTCGGGCCGGCCCAGGGCATCGACCTGATGATGCCGCGGCTGGGCGAGGTCGTCGAGCCCGCGCACGCGCGGCCGCCGCTGCCTTGGTGGCGCGTCGTCGACGAGCCCGAGGTCGCGTCGGCGCCGGTGAGCGCCGCGGAGATCGATCCGTCGAGTGACCTCGTCGACCTGCCCGCGCCGATCGACTGACGACGATCCGGAACTGAGTGTCAGGCCATGCCCGGCTTCTTGCCGGCGAGGTCGATGTCGGGCTCGAGGCAGAGGAGCCGCACCTTGCCAGTCGCCAGCAGCGTGCCGCCGGCGTCGGTGACCGTGGCCTCCCACGCCTGGCTGCGCCGGCCGCGGGTCAGCGGCTTGGCCGTGACGCGCAGCGTGCCGCCGCGGGCCGCGTGCACGAACGACGTCGAGTTCTCGAGCCCGACCACGCTCTGACCGCGAGCCAGCGCGTACATCGCCCCACCGGTCGAGCACGCCGCCTCGATGATGCCGGCGTGGACCCCGCCGTGGACGATGCCGTACGGCTGCAGGTGTTGCTCGGCGACCACGACCTCGGCGATCACCTCGTCGCCGGTGGCCTTCAGGAACACGAGGTCCATCGCGCGATTCCAGCCACCCTTGTGCTGGTTCAGGTATGCGACCGCGTCGGCGTCGGAGATCGAGCTCATGGCCGCAGGCTGGCACGCCCGCGCCCGCGCCGCACGCGCCCCGAGGCTCTGCTACCATCTCGGTATGGCCGACGCGGTCAGCGTGGAAGACCTCCTGAGCCTCGGCGTCGACGAGCGCTTGCGGCTCGTGGAGGTGCTCTGGGACAGCTTGATCGCCCACCCCGAGTCGATCGGTGTGACCGATGCCCAGCGGCGCGTGATCGACGAGCGCCTGCGGGAGCACGAGGCGGATCCGCAGGACGTGATCCCCTGGTCCGAGCTGAAGACCCAGCTCCGCGTGCGATGACCCGCGCCGGCGGCGCGCGCCTCAGGAGATGCGGACGAGCTGCTTGCCGAGGTTCTTGCCGGCGAGCAGGCCGAGGAACGCGGTCGGCGCGGCCTCGAGCCCGTTCGCGATGGTCTCGTGCCAGCGCAGCGCGCCGGTCGCGACCAACCCGCCGAGCTGCATCAGCGCCGCCGGCCAGTCGCCCAGGTGCTCGCTGACGATGAAGCCCTCGAGCTTCATCCGGTTGACCAGGAGGAGCTGGGGCGTCGCCATCGGGATCGGCGCGCCGTCGTAGCCGGAGATCATCCCGCACAGCGCGACCCGGGCGAAGGCGTTGGCCCGCAGCATGACCGCGTCGAGCACCAGGCCGCCGACGTTCTCGAAGTCGCCGTCGATGCCGTCGGGGCACGCGGCCTTGAGCGCGGCGGCGAGCGAGCGCGCGTCGGCGTGCGGCCGGTAGTCGACGCAGGCGTCGAAGCCGAGGACGTCGACCACGTGCGCGCACTTGTCGGGGCCGCCGGCGATGCCGACCGCGCGACAGCCGTGACGCTTCGCGAGCTGGCCGACCACGCTGCCGACCGCGCCGGCCGCGGCGCTGACCACGATGGTCTGGCCGGCCTTCGGCGCGATGATCTTCTCGAGGCCGTACCAGGCGGTGACGCCGGGCATGCCGACCGGCCCGAGGTACGCCGCCAGCGGGATCTTCGTCGTGTCGAGCTTCATCAACATCGGGCCGCCCGCCGTGACCACCGCGTACTCCTGCCAGCCGCCCATGCTCATGACCTGGTCGCCGACTGCGAACCGCGGGCTGCGCGAGCCGATCACCTCGCCGACCGTGCCGCCGATCATGACCTCGTCGAGCGGCTGCGGCGCGGCGTAGCTCTTGCCCTCGTTCATCCGCCCGCGCATGTACGGGTCGAGGCTCAGGAACCGGTGCTGGACCAGCACCTGACCGTCCTCGAGTTCCGGCACCGGCGTCGAGACCAGGCGAAAGTTGTCGACGGTGGGCGGCCCGCTCGGCCGCGACGCCAGCACGATCTGTCGATTGTTCATCGCCCCAGGTCTACCCGGGAACCCGCCCCCCGGGGGCCCCGATTCGCCCCGTGCCTCATGGTGAGGTCGTGCCGCGGTGGCTGTGCCATAGCGCCAGGACCTCGACCGTCGCTGCCGTGGCGCGATAGTAGAGGTGATAGGCCGTCTTCAGCAGGATGACGCGGCGCCGCCGTCGGGGCTGAACTGGACCAAGCTCGACGAACACCGCCAGCCGCTCGATCGCGGCGCTCAGCTCGCCCTCGAGCAAGGTCGGCGCGGCCAGACGCTCGGTTCGCCACCACTCGATCGCACGTCCGATCTGGCGCGCAGCGCGCGCCGTGATCACCACGGACCTCACGGAAACCTCCACCACCGCCTCCCGTGTCAACGACCGATCTGCAAGTGCGCCTTGAGCTCGGTCCACGTCACGGTCTCTCCGCGATCGGCCTCGGCGCCCGCCGCGTCGAGTTCCGCCGCCTGCTCGGCCGTGAGTTCGAAGTCGCCCTCGTCGCCGACGGCGCCCTCGCTGGTGTCTGCGATGAACACGACGACCCGCGCACCCTCGGGAAGCTCGACGGGCGCATCGAGGACGATGGCACCGCCCCGTACCCGAGCGCGCAACACGATCTCAGCGGCCATCCGAAATGTTACCACAAGGGTCCGACTCCGCCCGCTGCATCGCCCCTGTCACGCCGTGGTGAGGTGAACAGGCGACTCGCGCCGGCTGGCCGGCCGCCAGCCGAGGTGCCAGCGCCGCTCTAATCGGTGTCGGTCCTCGACGGCCAGATCGTGATCAACGGGAAGCCATCGCCCCGTTGAGCTGGCGGCCGCGGCCTACTCGGCCTCCGGCTCCTCTTCGTCCTCGTCGACGAGCTCGAGCCCGAGGGCGGCGAAGGTGTCCGGCCCGGCGATGCCGTCGATGTCGAGCTCGCTGACCTCCTGGTAGGCACGGACGGTGGCGTCGGTGTCGGGGCCGAAGATCCCGTCGCACTCCAGCTCGTAGCCGGCCTCGACCAGCGCCTCTTGCAAGGCGACCACGTTGTCACCGCGGGATCCACGCTTCAGTTGAACGCTCACGAGTACTCCTTGGGCTCTCGACCGCCGACGTGGCGGTGAACGAGCAGGTTCGCCTGGCGGCGTGGACCCGGTCAATCCGCGTGGCCGCCGGACCGCACGCCGACTATTCTGTCGACGCCGGCATGCGTCGCCTCACCCCTACCCGCCGTGACCTGCTGCGACTCGCCGGTGGTGGCGCGGTCGGCCTCGGGCTCGGCTGCGGCGACAACCTGGACGGCGACGACGACCTCGGCTCGCACGCGACCGCGATCGTCGAGGCCGGTCCGACGTCGTTCCGGGTCGCGCTGTGGTCGGCGCGCACGCGTCGATTCGCGATCGAGGCGCGGTCGCCCGGTCGCCCCTCGATCCGGACGGCGGCCGACCTCGACCCGGAGGGTCTGGGGACGGTCGAGGTCGGTGGCCTGCAACCGGCGACCACCTACCGCGTGACCGTGCGCGCCAGCACCGGGGCCCGGCTCGAGCACCGGGTGCGGACCGCGCCTCTCGACGACGACCCCGGGCCGGTGCGGCTGGCGGTGACCGCCGACCTCGACCCGGCGCCCGAGTACGACAGCGAGCTGGGCGAGCACGTCGCCGCCGCCGAGCCCGACCTCTTGGTGTCGCTCGGCGACTTTCCCTACTGCGACAACGGCCCGGTGCCGCAGACCCTCGCCGACTACCGGTCCCGTCACGTCGAGGCTCGCACCGCGCCGCGGTTCCGCCGCCTGCTCGCCGCGACCAGCGTGCGCGCGATCTACGACGATCACGAGTTCCACAACGACTGGGACCAGGCGGTGGGCGAGGCCGAGCCCGGCCGCTTGCGGGCCGCGATGCAAGCCTGGGACGAGTTCTTCCCGATGGCCGCGCGCGAGGTCCGCTACCGATCGTGGCGGTGGGGCGCGCACGTCGAGAGCTTCCTGCTCGACACCCGGCGCTATCGCAGCGCCAACGCGGCGGTCGACGATGCCGAGAAGACGATGCTGGGTGCGACCCAGGAGGCCTGGCTGACCAGCGGGGTCCGGGCCTCGACCGCGACGTTCAAGCTGATCTTCACCTCGGTGCCGCTCGACTTCGGCGTGGGCATCGATCACTGGGCCAGCTTCGTGACCGCGCGGACCCGGCTGTTCGACGCGCTGGCCGGCGTGTCCGGCGTGCTGTTCGTGACCGGCGACCAGCACCTGTTCGCCGCCCATCGCCACCAGCGCGGCATCCGCGAGCTCCAGGTCGGTCCGTTCGCGCGCGGCCCGACGTCGCCACCGCCCGGCCCGCCCGGCGTCCTGTTCCGGGCCTCGCGCTACAACGTCGGCCTGCTCGACGTCGACGGTGAGACGTTGACGGTGTCGGGCCTGGGCGACGACGGCTCGGTCTTCTACCAGGAGCGCTTGAGCCCGGCTGACCTGACCCCCAGGTCGCCGCGCCTGCCCTGAGGCTTCATAGGCTCGCGGCGGGGCCGTTCAAGTCGGCGCCGGACCGGCCGCGCGGATCATCGCGAGCAGGTCGTCACCGAAGCGGGCGATCTTCGCCGGGCCGAGGCCGGGCACGCGGCCGAGGGCGTCGTGGCTGGTCGGCCGCTGGGCGTCGATCGCGGTGATGACCCGCTGCTGGAAGACCATGTACGCCTTCCACTTCAGCTCGCGCGCCATCTTGCGCCGGAACCTCTCGAGCGAGCGGGCCAGGTCGCTGGTCGGGCCGCCCCGGCGTGGCCGCGCGCTCTTGCCACCGTCGACGGCCGCGCGCATGCGCGGGCTGCGCGCGCGTGGTGCCGCCAGCTCGGAGCCGGCCAGGCACACCGTCGGGTACTTGCGACCGCGCCGGATCGCGCGCCGCTCGCGGACCAGCAGGTCGATGGTCGCGCCGATCGCGTCCTCGTCGACGTCGGCGAGCGCGCCGTGCTCGGGCAGGTCGAGCAGCCCGGCGGCCGCGACGGTCTTGGCCTGGCTACCGCGCAGGGCCCGGGCCAGCGCACCTGCGCCGACCGGCCGGCGCAGGTGACCGAGCGCATCGAGCACACGTTGCCGGTGCTCGCCGGTCAGGGCGACCGCGGCCACGGTCTCCTCGGGCGCGGGCCCGTCGGCGCCGCCGCAGACGTCGCACTGCCCGCAGCGCGGCTGATCATCGCCGCCGGTGAAGTGGTTGCACAGCACCTGCTGCCGGCAGCGCGCGCCGGTGGCGTAGCGCTCGATCGCGGCCAGCGCGTCCTGGTGCCGCTGCCGCACCGCGAGGCTGCCACGGTCGCCCTGCAGCCTGCGCTGGGTCATCAGATCGGAGACGCCGAACAGCATGAGGCAGCGCGCCGGCTCGCCATCGCGGCCGGCCCGCCCGGCCTCCTGGTAGTAGGCCTCGAGGCTGCCGGGGGCCTGGAAGTGGACGATCAGCCGGACATCGCCGTGATCGATGCCCATGCCGAACGCGCTGGTCGCGACCAGGATCCGGGTCCGGCCGCCGGCGAACGCTCGCTGCGCGCGCTCGCGGGCCAGGGCGGTGCGGCCCGCGTGGTAGTAGCCAGCGCCGAACCCGGCGGCGCGCAGGGCGTCGGCCACGGTCTCGGCCTTCTTGCGCGTGCTGCAATAGATGATGCCGCGACCGGCGCCGGCTCCGGTGCGCAGGCCGGCGGCCTCGCACGCGGCCAGGGTCGCGCGCAGCCGGGTCGCGTCGGTGCGGTGATGCTCGACGGCGAACTGCAAGTTCGGCCGGGCGAAGTCGCCGATGACCCGCACCGGCGGCGCCAGCTCGAGCGCGCGCTGGATCTCGGCGACCACCGGCGGCGTAGCGGTCGCGGTCAGCGCGATCATCGGCGTGGCGCGGAGCTCGGGCACCTCGCGAAGCTCGTGCAGGCGCAGGTACTCGGGCCGGAAGTCGTGGCCCCACTGGCTCAAGCAGTGGGCCTCGTCGATGGCGATCAGCGCGATGGTGGTGCGGGCCAGCAGCCGCTTGAAGCTGTCGAGGGTCGCGCGCTCGGGCGACACGTACAGGAGCGCCAGCTCGCCGCGCAGGAACCGGACGATCACCGCCCGCTGCTCCTCGTCATCGAGGTGGCTGTGCAGCGCTGCGGCCGCGACCCCGCGCCCGGTCAGCGCCGCGACCTGATCCTCCATCAGCGCGATCAGCGGCGACACCACGATCGTCGTGCCCCGGCCGCGCCGGGCTGCGAGGACGGCTGGCACCTGGTAGCACAGCGACTTGCCGCCGCCGGTCGGCAGCACCACCAGCGCGTCCTTGCCGGCGACCACCGCGAGGACCGCCGTCGCCTGGCCGGCGCGGAACCCCTGGTGGCCGAAGACGTCGCGCAGCACGGTGCGGATGTCGTCGTGGTCGTGCGCGGAGGAGGCGGCCAGCATGGCCGTTCGGGTAGCACGTCGGGCTGACGGTCCACGATCACGACCGCGTCGAGCTGGCGCGGTGGAGCTGGGGGGGACCGCCGTGGCGGGCCGGTGCCGCTACTGCGGGCGCGGTGACGTGACGGTTCGGTTGGCCTCGCGCGCCTCAACCGGCTGCCGCGATCCGGGAGTACGCGGCCGCGTCGTTCCCGACTACGTTTGGGGCCCGAATGGGAGGTACGGCACCCTCTACCATGTGACGCTTGCCGTCTTCATGAGTCGTTGGCCTGGCATTGCCTTCTTTCCGACACGGTATTCGCTGTAGGAAAAGACATGGTCCGACGGCGATTCAGCGATCCATTTCACGAATTCCAGGGGCATGGCCATGTGCTGCGCATAGAAGCCGGCCGGATCTTCAAGAGGCGACGCGCATGTGAGCTGGTCGTCGCTCACGAAGCACAAACCATCACTATTACACTCGAGTGGAGCGGGGGCAGTCAAGGCGGATGGTCATTGTCTGTCTTCAGGCAGCTCGACGTGCGGTGGCCCCATCTATTTGACCCGAAGTCTCCGCTGCGCGTCACTCCTTATGGTGGCGCGCTCATGAGCATTGCGGCTGCCATACGCGAGGGCCGTGGGCCGCGCTTCCCGGTCGATCTGGACGAGAAGGACGCCATCCAGCTCTGGCATGGTTGGATGGATCCGATCGATCTGCGGTCGCCACCATCCGAGGCAACGAGCGTCCCCGCGTCCGGCGCGGCTCGCCGGCAGAGCGTTGCCGCGGGCCGCAAGCGTGGGCTCGCTCGCGGACACCCTCAACGGGCCCGCGGTTGACCGTCCTCAGGGTGGGCGAAGCATTCGAGGACCGCGGCCAGGACCGCCTCGGGGGCCTCGAGTTGCGGGTAGTGACCGACCCCGCGCAGTTCGACGACGTCCGGCGACGGCACCAGCTCGCGATAGCGGGCGACCAGGTGCGCGCCGGAGATCGGATCGGCGAGGCCGTTGATCAGCCGCACCGACAGCCACCCGGGCCCGCTCGCCAGCGCCGGATCGGTGAGCGCGCCGACCCAGCGGCCGCGGTTGGCCCGACGCTGGGCCATGTAGTCGAGCAGCGCCGGCAGCACCCGCACGCCGCCGTCGCGGGTCACCAGCGCCCACATCGCGTCGAGCTCGTCGTCGGGCAGCGGCCGCGCGCCCCAGATCGCCCGCATGCTGGCGCCGAACTTCCGGCGCCCGGTGAACCGCACCAGCAGCGGCCCGAGCCGCGACGCCAGGAGCCGCTGGGTCAAGAGCGGCCGGTGGGCCTCGGGGAACAGCCCGCCGTTGAGCAGGGCCATGCCGTCGAGCGCGACCGGCAGCGAACCCTCGCGCCGCCGGGCCAAGAGCTCCTGCGCGATCGTCACCCCGTAGTCGTGGGCTAGCACCCGACAGCGGGTGACGCCGGCCCGGGCCAGCACCGCCTGCAGCAGGTCGGCCTGCTCGACGATGCGATAGGCATGGCGGCGCGGCTTGGCCGACAAGCCGAAGCCGAGCAGGTCGCACGTGACCACCCGGTAGTGCGCCGCCAGCGCCGGCCACAGCGGCCACCAGTCCCACGACGCCGTCGGAAAGCCGTGGATGAGCAGCAGCGCCTCGCCGTCGCCCGCGGTCCGCACGAAGACGTCGTGGCCCTGCCAGCGGAACAGCTCGCCGGCCGCGCGCCACGCCTCGACCGTCGGCATCGCCATCGCCCGAGGGTATCAGCGCCGGTCAGCGCGCGGCCAAGTGGTGCTTGTATTCGTTCATGGATCCGTTAACGTTTCGGACATGGGCATTACCAGTGACGATCTCGTGCCGCTCGGGCAAGTGCGGGCGCGGCTGACCGAGCTCGCCGAGGAGGCGCGGGACGGACACGAGAAGATCGTGACCCGCAACGGCGTGGGGTACGTGGCGATCATCGACGCGCGCCGCCTCGACCACTACCACCGGCTCGAGCGCGAGCACATCCATCTCACGCTGCTCGACGAGGCCGAGCGGGCCTGGGACGACGTCGAGGCCGGGCGGGTCAAGCCGATCGCCGCGTTGCGCGCCCGGTACACCCGCCGCCGATGAGCCGGCGCGTCGTCGTCGAGGTCACCGCCAACTTCGAGCGCAACCTGGCGGAGATCGAGCAGTTCCTGGTCGAGCACGACGCGCCGGCGGGTTTTGCGGCGTTGATCAACC
>JAYVSF010000047.1:0-4122 GCA_043775605.1 Myxococcales bacterium | reverse complement strand
GGCTTCGGGTTCGGCTTCGGGTTCGGGTTCGGGCTCGGGCTCGGCTTCGGGTTCGGCTTCGGGCGCGCCCGACGCCGGCCCGGTGATCGTCGATGGTCCGGCCCTGGCCGACGTCGCCCGGCCCCAGGCCTCGGCCTCGGCCGCGCCCAGTCAGCTCCAGCTCGGCGAGACGTTGACCCTGTTCGTCGAGGTCGTGTTCGACGAGCGGATCACGGTCAACCTGCCTTCGACCCTCGACCTCGGCGACTCGTTCGATGAGCTGCGCCGGACGTCGCGCGACGAGGTCCGGAGCGATGGCACCCGCAAGCGGATCTACCAGCTCGAGCTGCGGGCCTGGGAGCTGGGCGAGCTGCAGCTGCCGCCGATCCAGATCGGCTACTCGGCCGGCGCCGAACGGTCGTGGGTGGTGACCAACCCGGTCCCGCTGCGCATCCTCGGCCTGCTCGGCGACGTCGATGACAAGACCGCGCTGGTCGGCGAGACCCCGCCGATGGCCCTGCGGCGGCGCGACTGGCGGTGGCTGCTGGTCGGCGCGGTGATGCTGAGCCTGATCGTCGTCGGGCTGGTGGCGCGGTGGTGGCGGCGGCGGCAGCCGAATCCGGTGGCGACGGCGATCGGCCCGGCCCCGGTGCGCGCGGCTCGGGTCCGGCTGAGCGGCGCAGCCGAGCGCGCGCTGGCCGCGCTGACCGCGCTCGAGAAGGCGGGTACGCTGGCCAGCGATCCGCGGGCTGGCTACGAGCAGCTGGTCGCGATCCTCCGGCGCTTCTGGCACGAGCAGTTCGCGGTCGGCATCCGCGATCGGACGTCGGCCGAGCTGCTGCGGGTGCTGCGGCGGACGGCGATGCCGGCGTCAGTGCTGGCCGCGAGCGGTCGCTGGCTCGAGCGCTGCGATCTGGTGAAGTACGCGGCCGCCGAGCCCGACGCCGAGACCCGCACCGCCGACCTGGCCGGCGCGCGCGAGCTGGTCGTGGCCGCGCTGGCACCGCCGTCGCCCGCGTCGCCGTCATCGTCGTCGGGGGGCGCGCTGTCGTCCCTCGGCGGCTCGGGCGAGGTCCGGCCATGAACGCGCGGCGCCAGCGAGCGCTGGTGGCCTGGCTCTTGCTGGCGCTGGTCGCGGTGCCGGTCGGCTACGGCGTCAAGGTCTATCTCGACGACGCCGAGCGGCAGCAGGAGCTCGACTGGCACCGGCCCTACGCCCGCTGGCTGCTCCTGGCCGGGCTGCTGGTGGCGTGGGTCCAGTTCCACCTGCGCAGCGAGCGCGGCGCGACCCTCGGCTTCACCCGGCTCGCCAGCATGAAGCGGGCCGGTGGCGGCATGGTCGCGTACCTGGCTTACCTGCCGGCGGTGCTGCGCATCGTCGCGATCGGCGCGGTCGCGATCGGCCTGGCCCGGCCCCAGACCTACCGCACCGTCACCTACGAGCAGGACTCGGTCGACATCATGATCGTCCTCGATCTGTCGAAGTCGATGGAGGACACCGACCTGCGCCGCGATCGGGTCGACGCCGCCCAGCGCGTGGTGCGGCGGTTCGTGGCCGCGCGCAAGGGCGACCGGGTCGGGCTGGTGGTGTTCGCCCAGAAGGCGATGCTGCAGTGCCCGCTGACCACCGACATGCACGTCCTCGATCAGGTGGTGGCCGATCTGGTGATCGGCGACGTGCCCGAGCTCGGCACCGCGATCGGCGACGGCCTGGGCATGGCCCTGGCCTACCTGCGGCGGTCCGACGCCAAGTCGAAGATCGTGATCCTCCTGTCCGACGGTGACAACAACGTCTCGACCCAGATGACGCCGCAGCAGGCGGCCCGGGCCGCGTCCGACCTCGGGGTCCAGGTCTTCACCGTGCTGGTCGGCTCCGAGGGCAGCCTGTTCGGCAACGCGGTCGACCCCGGCACCCTGCAGAACATCGCGACCGTCACCGGCGGTCAGTTCTTCCAGGCCACCGACACGGCGAAGCTGTCGGCCAGCTTCGAGCAGGTCCGCGAGCGCCTCGACAAGACCCGGCGCAAGCACACCGAGCGCAAGAAGGACAAGGAGCTGTTCGTGCCGCTGATCGGGCTGGCATTCGGGCTGCTGGTGCTCGAGCTGGCGCTGTCGGCGACCCGGTTCCGGAGGTTCCCGTGAGCTGGCTCCGGTCGCTCGAGTTCGCGACCTGGTGGATGGTGGTGGTCGCGCTGGTCACGCCGTTCGCGATCGCGGCCGTAGCCTGGGCCGATCGGGCGCGCCGGCGGGCGCTGGTCCTACGCCTCGGCGAGCACGCGGTGGTCCAGCGCATGATGGCGACGGTGTCCCTGCGGCGGCGGGCGATCAAGCGCGCGGTGCTGGCGGCGGCGGTGGCGTTGATCGCGATCGCCGCGGCCCGGCCGCAGACGCCGGGCACCGCGGTCCGGCGCGGCCACGGCCTCGATCTGGTGATCGCGCTCGACGCGTCGAAGTCGATGCTGGTCGACGACGTCGGCGGCACCCGGCTGGCCCGGGCCCGCGCGATGATCCAGGCGCTCCTGGCCAAGCTCGAGGGCGATCGAGTGGCGTCGGTGGTGTTCGCCGGGGCGCCAGCCCACTTCCCGCTGACCGACGACGAGGACGTGGCGCGCACGTTCCTCGATGACATCGGCCCGACCGATCTGCCGCCAGGCTCGGATCTTTCGGCCGCGCTCAAGACCGCGACCTGCATCCTGCAGCCCGATGACGCCGACGTCTGGAGCGGCGAGTGCGCGCGGGTCGGCGGCCGGGGTCACGGTGGCGATCCGCTGCCGGGCGAGCCCGACGCCGAGCTGGCGGTGGCGCCCGAGCCGAGGACGACCGAGGACCGCGGCAAGGTGGTGCTGGTGCTGACCGACGGCGGCGCCGGGCTCCATGCCGGCGGCAAGGTCGATCTCGGGCCGGTCGAGCAGGTTCGGCGCGCGGTCGGCCTCGGGGTCACGGTGCTGGTGATGGGCGTCGGCACCCCGACCGGTGGCGTGGTGCCCGAGGTCGACGACGTCGGCGAGGTTGTCGGCCAGAAGCGCGGCCGCGACGGTCGCCCGGTGGTGTCGAACATCGACCGCGAGGGCCTGGGCGTCCTGGCCGAGGCCGCCGGCGGGCTCGCCAGCCACTACTTCGAACTCGGCGCCGGCGGCGAGCCCGATCCCGGCCCACTGGTCGCCGCCCTCGGCCGGATCAAGCGGGGCGGCCTCGAGGCGCGCGAGGACCGGGTCATGGTCGAGCACTACCCCGGCTTCCTGTTCGCGGGCTTCATGCTGCTCGTGATCGAGGCGTGCATCGGCACGAGGCGGCGGGTCGCCCACCCGGAGGGCTGACCGGGGCTAATCGCCCGCCGCCAGAATCCGACTCCGAGTCCGGACCCGAATCCGAACCCGACCCTGAATCCGAATCCGACCCCGAATCCGCGCCCGCGCCCCAGAAGCCGGGAGTCTTCCCGACAACTGCCGAATTGTGGCTATGGGCCCCTCGGGCCGGGCACCTCGTCCAGGCCGATGGCGCCGTACCGTCGCCAGCCGGTCGTGAGCAACCACGAGTTTGGAGGCGCCACCGGCAGCGGTTGGTAGTCGCGCGGGAACGCGAACGGCGTCGGGTGATCGCGCCATCCGTCGAAGACGATGCCGCTGGAGTAGGGATCCAGGCAGGCATGGCGCTGCGCCGGGCCGGCCTGGTCTTCGCGATGCCGCCGCCAGTTGTTCAGGACGTAGGCCAGCGCGTGGCGCGCGCGGCGGGGCGTGTCGAGGATCTCGGCGTGGTAGCGGTCGACGAAGACCTGACCGCACCGTGGTCGGGACCAACCCCGCTCGACGGCAACCGCGGCGTTGAGGTGGCGCGCGGCCGAGATCTCGAGCCCCTGGACGCCGCGAGCCAGCGCTCGCTCGTCGCCGGCCTCGATCACCAGGTGGACGTGATTGCGCTGGATGCTGAGGTGGACGACGCGGATGAGCCCCCGGCACAGCACGGTCAACAGCGCGCGCCGGATCGCCTGGTAGGCCTTGTGCCGACGGAGCCGTCCGACCTCGGCCGTGACCCGCAGGACCACGTGGACCGGCTCGCGCCCGGACAGCGCTGGCCGCTTGCGCACCCGGCGATGGGGCGGTCGGCCCGGCCGCGCCATCGCCTTGCGCCCCGCTCCCGCGCGCT
>JAYVSF010000046.1:0-4358 GCA_043775605.1 Myxococcales bacterium | reverse complement strand
GCGATCTCGCGCTCGAGGAACTCGAGGAACGACCGCTTGTTGTGAGCCCCGGTGAGACCATCGATGATGGTCATCCGGTAGATCTCCTCGTGGTACGCGGCCTCGACCCCGGTGCCGGTCAGGAACTTGAAGATCGCGGCGCCGATCTTCACGAAGTCGGCGTCCTTGAGCACCGAGCGCTGGACCTGGGCGTCGTTGACGTAGCTGCCGTTGGTCGACCCGAGGTCCTCGATCATCCAGGTCGGCGCGGACGGGATGCGGAACACGCGGGCGTGGCGGCGCGACACCGAGTCGCGATCGACCTGGATGTCGCAATCGCTGCCGCGACCGAGCACGACCTCGTCGCGGGCCAGCGGGAACTTCTTGCCCATGTCGGGGCCCGGCGGGTAGACGAGCACCAGGCATGCCTCGCCCGTCTCGGTCCTCGGCTTGACCACCGAGACCTTCGTGATGCGGGTCTTCCACTCGCTCATCGGCCCCTTGCCTCCGGCCAAGGCGCCGATCTCCATCGGCCGGCCGCGGCGAGGAACGCCGGCCCGGCCTGTACGGAGGTCGCTCGCTGGAAGACTCGCTCGCTCATTGCATGTTGCCCCGGGCGGGGTCGATCCAAGCGCATCGGATCGACCGTGTCAATGTAAGCAGGACGGGGCCGGTCGGCTGGTAGCATCGGGCGTGGACGACCACGCCTTCGAGTTGGCCGGCGATCGCCGGGGCATCCTGTGCATCCACGGGTTCACCGGCAGCCCGTTCGACTTCCGCTTCGTCGGCCAGGCGCTGGCCGCCCGCGGCCCGACCGTGGTCGCCCCGACCCTGCCCGGGCACGGCACCACCGTCGAGGATCTCGACGCCCAGCCGTGGTCGGCGTGGGCCGACGCGGTGGTCGACGCCTACGACCGGCTGGCCGCCCGCTGCGCCCAGGTGGCCGTGGTCGGGCAGTCGATGGGCGGGCTCCTGGCCCTGCACCTGGCCACCCGGCGCCGGCCGGCAGCGATCGCGTCCCTGGCCGCCCCCCTCTGGCTGGGCGGCCTGTCGGGCCTGGTGGCCCGGGCGACCACCCGCTGGCCGCTGGCCGGCCGCGTCCACCGGCTGCCCAAGCGCGGCGGCTCGGATGTCCGCGAGCCGGCGATGCGGCAGGGCACCCCGACCTACCCGACCATCCCGGTGCGCGCGCTGGGCCAGTTCCTGGCGTTCATGCGCCTGGTCGACGCCGAGCTGCCGGCGGTGACCACGCCGCTGCTGATCATGCACGCGGTCGAGGACCACACCGCGCCGGTCGGCTCGGCGGCCCGCCTCGCGCGCCGGGTCGCCACGCTCGATCAGCGGGTCGTACGCTTGCCGGACAGCTACCACGTGCTCACCGTCGACGTCGAACGCGCGCGGGTCGCGGCCGAGGTCGGCGACTTCTTCTTGCGCCGGCTGGGCCCGCCCTGACCAACCCTGTGAGCGGCGGGGCGTCTGGAGCCCGGTCGCGATCTGCGCGACACTGCGCGCCGCACCATGCGCCACGTCATCGCGATCGATCAGGGCACCACCGGCACCACCGTGCTCGTCGTCGACGAGGAGCTGCGGGTCCGCGGCCGCGGCTACCGCGAGTTCCTCCAGCACTACCCGCAGCCCGGCTGGGTCGAGCACGAGCCCGACGACATCTGGACGTCGGTGGTCGCCGCCCTCGGCGAGGCGGTCGGTCAGGCGTTCGGCCAGGCTCGGCCCGACGCCGGCGCGATCGCGGCGATCGGCATCACCAACCAGCGCGAGACCTCGGTGGTCTGGGACCGCGCGACCGGCCGCCCGGTCCACCGCGCGATCGTCTGGCAGGACCGCCGCACTGCCGACCGCTGCGCCGCGCTCAAGGCCTGCGGCCACGAGGCCCGGGTCCGCGAGCTGACCGGACTCACCCTCGATCCGTACTTCTCGGGCACCAAGGTCCGCTGGATCGTCGACCAGCTCGGCAAGGACGCGCCCACCGACCTCGCGTTCGGCACCATCGACAGCTTTCTGCTGTGGCGGCTGACCGACGGTGCGGTCCACGCCACCGACGTCACCAACGCCTCGCGCACGCTGCTGTTCGATCTCCACAGCCGGACCTGGAGCGACGAGCTGTGCGCGCTGATCGGCGTCGATCGCGCGATGCTGCCGACGGTGGTACCGTCGGCCGGCGTCTGCGGCCACACCCGCGGCGTGCCCGGCCTGCCCGACGGCATCCCGATCGCGGGCATGGCCGGCGATCAGCAGGCGGCGCTGTTCGGCCAGGCCTGCTTCGAGCCCGGCGTCGCCAAGTGCACGTACGGCACCGGCGCCTTCATCCTGATGAACACCGGCGACACCCCGGTCGCGTCGACGTCGGGCCTGCTGACCACGGTCGCGTGGCAGATCCCCGGCGAGCTGGCCTACGCGCTCGAGGGCTCGGCGTTCATCGCCGGCGCCGCGGTGCAATGGCTGCGCGACGGCCTCGGCCTGATCACCCGGGCCAGCGAGATCGAGGCGCTGGCGGCGTCGGTGCCCGACTCGGGCGGCGTGGTGGTGGTGCCGGCGTTCGTCGGCCTGGGCGCGCCGCACTGGCGGCCCGAGGCCCGCGGCGTCATCACCGGCCTGACCCGCGGCACCACCCGCGCCCACATCGCCCGCGCCACCCTCGAGGGCATCGCGCTGCAGAACGTCGACATCCTGCGCGCGATGGAGCGCGACAGCGGCCGCACGTTGCGCACGCTGCGGGTCGACGGTGGCGCGGCCGCCAACGATCTGCTCATGCAGTTCCAAGCCGACGTCCTCGGCGTCGATATCAGCCGGCCCGAGCTGGTCGAGACCACTGCGCTCGGCGCCGCGTTCCTGGCCGGGCTCGGCGTCGGGGTGTGGACCTCGAAGGATGCGATCCGGGCGAGCTGGCGCGAGCAGCGGCGGTTCCGCCCGAGCGCGCCGGCCAACGAGGTCGCCGCCCACCTGGCCCGGTGGTCGTCCGCGGTGGCCAAGGCGTGACCGAGGGCAGCCGCGGACGACTTGGTCGCGGGCTCGCGATCGGCGTCGCCGGGATGGTGCTGCCGTTGGTGGGCCTGGTGATGCTGATCCGGTCGTGCGGCCACACCGCCGTGAGCGGCGAGGTCGCGGTCAGCGGCGCGCACGGCTGGCGCGAGCCGCTCAACCGTTGCCGGACCGGCGAGTTCCAGAGCTTCACTGGCGTCGACCTCGGCCGCGACGTCGACGGCAAGATGCTGGTGCGCGCCGAGCTCGATCCCGATCGCGGCCCCCTGGTCGAGCTGACCCCGCCGACCGGCGGCGCCCCGGTGCGGCTGACCGCGGCGGGCTGTCCGGGCCTGCGGGTCGAGGTCAAGAAGGTCGGCGCCGACGGCGACGGCGCCGCCCTGCTCGACGGCCGGGTGGTCGCGCGCTGCACCCTCGCCGACGGCCAGGTCGTGCAGCTCGACGGCTGGTGGAAGCGCTGCGGACCGACCTGACGGTCCGGCACCCAGCAACGCCGTCAACCCGACGCGGCGGCGATCAGATCGGGGTGACCGACGTGCAGGTTTCCTCGTTGGGACACGCCAACCCTGCACAGCAGTCGACGTCGCTGCCGCACGAGCCGCCCTCTCGGCTGCAGGCCCCGTAGCATACACCGACGTTGTCGCCGTGGTTGACGACGTGCGCCTTGACCGCCGCCGGCCCGACGCAGATCTCCTGAACATTCAGCGGGTTGCCGGGCGGGATGTGGCAGATCAGGACCTTGTTGGCAGGGCAGCTCAGCGGCGCGTGGCGCTCCGACGTGCCCGTACCTGTGCCGGCGTCCTCGACGCATCCAGCGAACGCGACGGCGGTGACAGCGAAGATGATCGACTTCATCATGGGATTCCTAATGGTTCTGTGGGCCAGCGCATCGGCAACCGAGCACTCTTGAATCACTTGGTACCCGAAGACTGGGCGAAGTCACCCGAAAACCGTCATCAGGGTCGTAAATAGACGTGGGCTGGGTTACGCGCAATGGCGGGGCAGATTATCGACCGGTGGCCGTCCCGCGCGGCAGTTGTCGCCTCAACATCGGCCAGCAACGGTCGAGTCTCCTCTCGAAGCTGGATCGATCCGTAGCCCCATGCTGCGACCCATGTGCGCCGCGATCGCCATCGCCACCCTCGCGCTCGCCGCCGGCTGCACCGAGATCGACGATCCGGTCGCGAAGGTCGCCGCCGACGTCAGCGACAACAAGGCGATCGACACCCTGGATGACCCGAGCTGCGACGCCCCCAAAGTGCTGATCTGCCACATCCCACCCGGCAACCCGGGCAACGCGCACGCCCTCTGCATCGCCCAGAACGCGGTCCAGACTCATCTCGCCCAGCACGGCGACCGCGTTGGCCGGTGCCAGGCGGCGG
>JAYVSF010000045.1:0-2444 GCA_043775605.1 Myxococcales bacterium | reverse complement strand
GGCACCGAGGTCGACAACTACTTCCGCGACCTCGCCAAGGCCACCGGCAAGGTCGAGATCGAGAGGGTCGACCGCATGGTCGCGGCGCCGCTGGTCGCGAAGTACCAGGTCCAGCGCGAGGGCGCGGTGGTGCTGATCCGCGGCAAGCCCGACGCTGGCAAGCCCGACGCCACCGGCAAGATCGACGCCAGCAAGGAGAAGTGGGGCAAGTTCGAGCTCGACACCAACATCAACAACCACCGCAAGCAGGGCGGCAAGCTGCGGGTGCTCGACGAGACCGTCAACGCCGAGCTGATGAAGCTGGTGCGCGAGAAGCGCAAGCTCTACCTCACCGTCGGCCACGGCGAGGTCAACGATCCCGACTCGCTGCCCGAGTACCAGCGGGCCCGCTTCCCCGAGGGCAAGGCCAGCGTGCTGCGGGCGGTGCTGACCGCGCTCAACTACGACGGCCAGAACCTCGGCGTCATGAACGGCCTGGCCGGCGAGGTCCCCGACGACGCCGCGGCGGTGATGGTGCTGGGCCCGAAGACCGCGTTCGATCCGACCGAGCTGGCGACCCTCGGCCGCTACCTCGATCGCGGCGGCCACCTGCTGGTCGCGATGGATCCCCAGGGCGAGTTCGAGCTCGGCTCGCTCGAGGGCAAGCTCGGGGTCGGCCTCGATCACCACCTGATCGCCGACGACAAGGTCTACGTGCCCCGGCGCGGCGACGCGTCGGATCGCAACCTGGTCATCACCAACGGCTTCTCGTCGCACCCGTCGACCACCAACCTGTCGCGGCTGTCGGCCAACCAGGGCATCCTGCTCGAGACCGCGGGCGCGCTGCTCGATCGACCGTTTACCGCAGCTCTGGCGGCCGGCGGCGAGGCGCCCAAGCGCACGTACGTGCTGCGGACCATGGGCACGTCGTGGCTCGACCTCGACGGCAAGAACACGTTCGACGACGGCCTCGAGAAGCGCGACCGCTACAACATCGGCGCCGCGCTCGAGGGCTCCAAGCTGAAGAAGCCGGACGGCACCGACGGCGAGGGCTTCCGGGCCCTGGTGTTCTCGGATCAGGACCTGTTCGCCGACGGCGATGTTCTGGCGGCGCGCAGCGGCCTGCCCGAGCCCAACGGCGGCCCGCTGGTGGTCGACGCCATCCGCTGGCTGGGCGGCGAGGAGCTGTACTCGGGCCAGATCAACAACGAGAAGGAGAAGGAGATCAAACAGACCGTGCGCGAGCAGGCCGGCTGGTTCGTGGCCACCACCGTCGTCGCGCCGCTGCTGGTGCTGGTGTTCGGCCTCCTGATCTCGACTCGACCGGCGCGCGGCAAGAAGCAGGAGAAGACGTCATGAAGGGGGTCATCGTCCACGGCACGCTGCTCGCGGTGATGCTGATCTACGGCTACCAGACCTGGACCCGCGACAAGTCGACCAAGCCGACCGCCGGCCAGGTGGTGATGTGGAAGCGCGCGGTCGCCGACCTCAAGACGGTCGAGCTGGTGACGACCGATCGCACGCTGCGCCTCGAGCGCCGCGGCGAGGGCGCCGCCGCCTACTGGTGGGGCACCGAGACCCGCACCACCAAGCGGCTGCCGCCGCCGCCGCCGCCGGTCGATCCGGCGAACCCGACCGCGCCGCCTCCAGCGCCGCCGGCCGCGATCACCGTCACCGACGAGCGCGGGTTCCCGGTCGGCGACACCGTGCCGACGCTGCTCGCCGACCTGGCCACGATGCACGCGGTCAAGGTGGTCGGCACGATCAAGGACGACGTCAAGAAGGACTACGGGCTCGACGACACCAGCAAGACCGTCGCGATGGTGTTCGCCGACGGCTCCAAGACGCTGGTGATCGGCGGCTCGGTGTTCGGCGGCGGCGACCGCTACGTGATGGACGTCGACACCAACAAGGTGTTCGTGGTGTCGAAGTCGGTGATCACGCCGCTCGAGGGCGGCGAGAACTCGCTCAAGCCGATCGACCTGCGCAGCTTCGAACCGAAGGACGCCAAGCACATCGAGATCGCGGCGCTGGGCAAGAGCCGCGCCGTCGACCGGATCAAGGTGAAGCAGCCGGTCGACAGCGCCGACCCGCACGGGGCGCCGAAGAAGGCCGCCGACGAGCTGATCGAGACCTGGGGCACCGGCGCGACCGCCGATCAGACCGCCGCCAACTTCATCGACAAGGTCGAGAAGCTGCGGCCGACCCGGTTCGACAGCACGATCGACGTCGCGTCGCTGAGCCCGCTGGTGTCGCTGACCTATCGCGACAGCCACGGCAAGCAACTCGGCACGATCAAGCTGATGCGGCGCGACCGGCCGGCCGGCGAGCCGCAGACGGTGCCGGCCGATCCCGACAGCGGCCCGGTCGAGTACTTCCTGATCACGGAGCGGACCCGGGTGCCGGCCAAGGTGCCGGCGATGGCCGCCGATCGCGTCGAGCAAGATCTGGCGACGGTGTTCCCG
>JAYVSF010000044.1:0-12879 GCA_043775605.1 Myxococcales bacterium | reverse complement strand
GTGGAGGTCGCGGGTCACGCCGTCGTGGCGCGGGACGATGACGCCGAGGTCGACCAGCAGGCCGCCGTTGCGGTGCTCGGGCAGGCCGGTCAGCGCGCCCGGCTGGGTGACCCGCAGCCCGCCGAGCTCGAACGGCTCGAACAGGGCGTAGGCCAGCCACTGCGACAGGTGGTGGAACGGCATCAGCCCGGTCGACGGACCGCTGCCGCCGGCCGCGCCGTGCCGCCAGACGTCGCCGAGGCCGACCCCGGCCAGCTCGAGCCGGCCTGGCCAGATCGGGCCGAGCCCGTCGAGCAGCTCACCGAGCAGGTCGGCGGCGCGGACCTCGGGGCCGCGGGTGCGCAGCGCGTGGACCAGGCCGCTCGGCCGGCCGCCGGGGAAGCGCGCCGACGAGGCGTCGAGGACCTCGCCCAGCCGGCGCAGCAGCGTGGCGCGGCCGGCCGGCCCGACCAGCGGGTTGCCGGGATCGACCTGGAAGGCGCGCGCGAGGTCGGCGTCGTCGAGCTGGCGGAGCGCAGCGGCGGCGACCCGCAGCGGCGCCAGCGCGTCGGCCGAGAACAGCCCGGCCTCGAACGCGCGCAGGCTGGCGACCGCCAGGCCCTCGCTACGAGTCAGCCCGAGCCCGGTCGCGGCCTCGCGGTAATGCCAGGCGTCGCCAGCGCTGGCGTCGACCAGCACGCTGACCATCACCAGATCGATCAGCGCGTCGGCGCCGGCCGCGCCCCCGCCGGCGGCGAACACGATCGGCGCGACCCGATCGAGGCCGCCGGTGCGGAAGTGCCCGAGCCGACCGCGGATCGGGATGCGGAGGTTGGGATAGGCGGCGCGGGTCACCGCGATCACGCGCTCGGCCACAAGGTCGATGCGATCGCAGGCGACCGTGAAGTGGCGCAGCTCGCCGAGCAGGCCGGCTTCGAGCACGTTGGCGGCGCGGACCCGGATCGCGAGCGGGGTCCGCAGGTACGCGACCGCAGCCCTTAATCGCCGGCTTGTACCGCGCACGGCCGCGTCCGGTCCACTGCTGTCAGATCGAAGACAGACAGGCGGCCTTGGCGCTGACCACCGCGGCGGCGAGGTCGGGCGCCAGCGGGACCTCGACGTCGACGCGCGGTCCGCCGAACGGGTGGTCGAAGGCCAGGCCGGCGGCGTGGAGCGCCAGGCGGTGCAGGCCGTGGCGCTCGCGGAACAGGCGGTTGTGCTCGCCCTTGCCGTAGCGGACGTCGCCGATGAGCGGACACGACAGGTGCTTGAGGTGGCGGCGGATCTGGTGGAGGCGGCCGGTGCGCGGCCGGGCCTCGACCAGCGCGTAGCGACCGAAGACCTCGCGCCGCCACAGCTCGGTGACCGCCGGCACCCGCTCGCCGCCTGGCTCGCGCGGGATGGCGTGATCGAGCACGAGGTGCTCGGGCGGGTGGCCGCGGGTGATCGCGAGGTAGCGCTTGTCGATCGCGCCGGTGACGAACAGCTCACTGGCCGCGCGCGCGGCCTCGGCGTCGAGCGCGAACAGCACCGCGCCCGACGCGCCGCGATCGAGCCGGTGGATCAGCCAGACGTAGGTGCCGAGCAGCTCGCGGACCTGCTGCAGGAGCGGCTCGTCGTCGTCGCCGCCCGCCGCCCAGCCGCGGTGGACCGCGACCCCGGCCGGCTTGTCGACGATGGCGAGGCGTAGGTCGCGCCACACCACCCGCACCTCAGGCTCGGTCATCGGTGCGCGGGCAGGCCGAGGTGGGCGCGGAAGAACTCGATCTCGCGGGTCATCAGCGCGGCGTCGGCCTTGGGGTCGGCCATCATGTGGGTGCCGGGCAGGGTCAGGAGATCGTAGGGCTTGCCGGCGCGGAACAGGGCGTCGGCCAGCGCCAGGGTGTTGGCGACGTAGACGTTGTCGTCGGTGAGGCCGTGGACGAGGAGCAGCGGCCGGGTCAGCTTCGCGGCGTTGACCACCGCGCTGGTGGCGTCGTAGGCGGCGGCGTGGTCGGCGGGCAGGCCCATGTAGCGCTCGGTGTACGCGGTGTCGTAGTAGCGCCAGTCGGTGACCGGGGCGCCGGCGATCGCGGCCTTGAACACGTCGGGCCGGAGCAGCGCGGCCATCGCCGAGAAGTAGCCGCCGAATGACCAGCCGACCACGCCGACCCGGTCGAGGTCGAGCTCGGGGTGGGCCGCGCCGAGGGCTTCGAGGACGGCGACCTGATCCGCGAGCGCGATCGTGATGAGGTCGCCCTTGACCACGCGCTCCCAGTCGCGCCCGCGCCGGGGCGTGCCGCGACCGTCGGCCAGCACGACGACGAAGCCGGTGTCGGCGAGGAGCTGGGCGCGCAGGTACGACTGCGGCAAGGACCACACCGTGGTCACCGTCGGACCGGCGTAGACCTGCAGGATCACCGGGTAGCGCACCGCGGGGTCGAAGTTCTTGGGCCGCACCACCGCGGCGTAGTGGGTGCGACCCTCGATGACGACCGTCTCGGGCTTGACCGCGGGCAGGCTCGGCGGGGCCTCGGCCACCGACGGCAGCTCGGCGATCAGCTCGCCGGTGCGGCGGACGGCGTGCCAGGTGCGGGTGCCGTCAGCGCCCTGCGAGATCAGCACGCGGGTGCCGCCGTGGCGAGCGAGCATCGCGCCGTGGACGCCCTCGCCGTCGGTGAGGCGCTCGGTGACCTTGCTGCCCGGGTTGAGCGACGCGACCGCGACCTGGGTCGGATCGGTCGAGCCCAGGATCCAGATCTCGCCGCTGTCGCCGTCGACGCGGTAGCCGAGGTCGAAGGCCTCGGTGCTGCGGGTCAGGAGCTCGAGGTGGGCGCCGGTCGCCGCGTAGCGGTCGAGCTGCCAGGCGCCGCCCTGCTCGCTCGACCACAGGAAGCTCTTGCCGTCGTTGGCCCAGGTCGGCTCGTTGGCGTTGACCCAGGCCGGGTCCTTCTCCTCGAGCAGGAGCTGGGTCTTGCCGGTGCGGGCGTCGACGGCGAGCAGGCGCTGCACGGTCTGGGCGCGATCGAGGACGACCAGGCTGGGGCTGGCGTGCTCGGTCCACTGGACGTCGTGGACGTAGGGGAAGGCCGCGCGATCCCACGCCAGCCAGGTGGTGCGACCGCCGGTGGCGGCGACGACGCCGAGCTTGACGTCGGCGTTGGCGGTGCCGGCGCGCGGGTAGCGAAACGGGGTCGGGGCCTGATCGGGGTGCGCGGGATCCGCGACGTAGAGGGTGTCGACCTTGGCCTCGTCGGTGCGCTGGTAGAGGAGCTGGCTGCTGTCGGGCGACCACCAGTAGCCGCGGGTGCGATCGAGCTCCTCCTGGGCGACGAACTCGGCGCTGCCGTTGGTGACGTCGGGGCCGTCCTTCTTGGTGAGGCGGCGCGGGGTGCCGCCGGCGACGTCCGCGACCCACAGGTCGCCGTCGCGGACAAAGGCGACCCGCTTGCCGTCGGGCGACAGCCGGGGATCCTCGGGGTAGCCGTCGCCCAGCGCGAGGGCGCGCGACGTCGCGCTGGCGCGCTCGAGCAGGAAGACCTGGGCGCCGAGCGGAATGAGGAGAAGCTTGCCGTCGTCGGAGGCCTGGACCCCGACGATGCCGCGGATGGTGGTGCGGGTGCGCTCGCGGCGGGCCTTCTCCTCGGCCGACAGCTTGATGTCGTCGGCGGCGGTGAGGTCGGAGGCCGAGGCCAGCTTGCGGATCTGCTTGGTGTCGGCGTCGAGTTCGAACAGCTCGGCGACCGGCGAGCGCGGGCCGGTGCGGAGGAACAGCACGTCACCGTCGGGCAAGAGCGCGACCGGGCGCGGCGTGCCGAGGTTGTAGCTGCGGGTGGCGGCGAGGTCCGCGATGGCCTGCTCGTCGATCGGCGGCGGCGCGGGCGGGGCCGGCGCGGGTGGCGCGGGCAGCACGGCGGCGACCGGCGTCACCTCGGGCGGGGTGGGGCAGCGTGGCGCGCGCGGACGGCAACCGGCGGCGACGACGACGATGACGAGCAGGGCGAGGCGCTTCACGGCCGAGAGCATACTCCGAGGCCGACCTCTTGCCGGGCCCGAGGTCGGACGCTACTTCGGCGGCAGCGTGGTGCAGAACGCGAGCGCCTCCTCGGCGAGGCGCTGCCAGTCGCCGCGGCCGGGCGGAACGCTCAGCCACTCGCGCGACGGCCGGCCCATGCCGGGATCGAACGGGGCGCCGACGCCCTCAGCGGTGAGCGCGGTGACCCGCTGCGCGGGCAGCTTGACCACCAGCGCGCCCTTGTACTCCATGGCGAAGAAGCGGCCGGCGAGCGCGAGGCCGTGGGCGCCGAACATGCGGGCGGTGCCGATGCCGGGGTTGTCGGCGAGGATCGCGACCATCGACGTGAACGCCGCCGAGGGCGGGACCGCCAGCTTCTTGCCGAGCGGCGCGGCGGCGACCTTCGTCGTCGCGGTCGCCTTCGCCGCCGGCTTCGTCGCTCGCGCCTTCGCCTTCGCCGCCGGCTTCGGGTTCGCGGTGGCCTTCACCTTCACCGCGGCCTTCGTCTTCGCCGCCGGCTTCGTCGCCTTCGTCGTCGCCTTCGCCTTGCGCACCGGCTTCGCTGCGGCCGTCTTCACCATGTCGCCGATGCTACCCTGACGCCATGCGCTCCATCCTCGTCGCCGCCCTGGTCCTGACCGCCGCCACCGCCACGGCCTGCCACCGCGAGCCGGCCCACGGCGCGCGGCTGTCGACCCAGGACGCCAACCGCGCCCTCATCGATCGCAACTGGATGGATCGCTGGCCCGAGCACAAGGACGATCGCCTGCGCCTCTACCGCTTCACCCCCGCGATGGGGGGCGGCGTGTACCAGGACCGCAAGCTGTTCAAGGGCCAGTTCGAACTGTTCCAGTACCAGGCCGGCGACGGCACCATCGCCTTCCACTTCCCCGACACCGAGCAGGACGTCCGTTGCCCGTTCCTGATCGAGCGAGTCCGCGGCCACGAGCCGTTCGACCTGCGGCTCACCCTCGCCGACGACCCGCGCGGCGCGGGCGTCTACTGGGCCATCTCCGGCGCCCGCGGCCAGGCGCTCGAGCCCGCGCTCTCCCCCGCGCGCTGATCGTCCGCGCTTTTTTCGCGGTGCCCCGAACTTCCGGGGGCAGCGACGCTAGTTGCGACCCCCGAGCCTGTCCCCGGTAAGGGCGTCGAGTTCGACCAGCGCGGCGATGACGCGCGCGCCGGTGGGGGTCGGGCGCGCGTGCGCGGCCAGGGTCGCTAGCGCGCGGGCGTTGCCGGCCAGGACCTCGCGGCGGCGCGCGACGAACCGGGGTGACCGCGCCAGCGGGTGGGCGATCGCGGCCAGCGCGTGGTGGAGACCGGCGACCGCGACGAACGCGTGGGCCGCGAGCAGCACGCCGAGCAACGGCCGCGGATCGCGGCGGGCCGGCGACGACACCCGCTGGTCGGGCGGGTTGGTCAGCAGCGGATCGAGCCATGACAGCAAGTTCAGCTTGCCGTGCTGGGTCTCGTGGACGATGGCCTCGGCGAGCGTCAGCGGATCGGGGTGGAGCGACAGGTACACCAGGCCCGGCGCCTCGCGGTACGAGCACGACAGGTGGCGCTCGCGATCGAACCCGACCGGGACGATCCGCGCGAGGGTGACCGCGAGCTCGGTGTGGAGCGCGGGCAGCGCCGCGGCGATCGCCGATAGCGCCGTCGCCAGGGCTTCGGTCCACGCGGTCACCGGGTGGCCGCCGAGGTCGAGCGCGTTGCCATTCTTGTCGGGGTGGCCCTCGAACTCGGCCAGCGGGTTGCGGTCGACCGCGGCCAGGCGCAGCGCCGGCAGGGTCGGCGTGATCGCGACGCCGTCGTCGAACGGCCGGCCGCGATCGAGCCTCGCGATCAGCGTGGTCGCCGCGCGCGCGGAGCACGGCGGCGTCGCCAGCACCAGCGCGCAGGTGCGGACGTCGAGATCGGCGAACAGCGCGAGCAGCTCGCCGCGGCGGGCCGGGTCGCGCGCGGCCCGGAGCAGCGTGGCCTGGTGCCCGGTCAGCGCGGTGGCCACCGGCGCGGGCAGGCCGCGGGGATCGAACGTGGCGAGCTGCCGCCAGGCGTGGGCGCCCACCCGCGCGATGAGGGTCGCGGCCAGCTCGTCGTCGGGCGCGGGCAGGGCGAGGAAGCCGACCGGCGCCGCGGTCATGGTGGTCCGCCGAGATAGACGTGGCGTGCGCGGTCGGTGCCGGCGGTGGTGCTGAGCACCCGCGCGCAACGCCCACTGGCGGCGATCCGCGCGGCCACGTCGGCGTCGCCGCAAGCGCGAGCCCAGGCCGGGCCCAGGCCGAGGTGCGCGAACCGGGTGACATCGACGTGGAGCGCGCGATCGCGGACCGCGCCGTCGACGGTGAAGCGGGTGGCGGCCAGCAGGCGGAGCTCGCCGAGCATCAGTCCGCGGCGCTCGAGCAGGTCGAGCAACGCCCCGTCGAACTCGGCGCGCGCGGTCGCGGCGGTGATCGGGGCGTAGTGCTTGCGCCCGATCGCCCGGTCAGCGATCGCGTCGATCGCGATCAGCTCGGTGGTAGCGCTCGCGGGCGGGCCACCGAGCGCGGCGGCCGCAGCGGCTCGCTCGTAGGCATCGCGGGTACCCAGGTACAGCTTCACGCGGGCGGGCGTCTCGGGCATCAGCGCGACGCCGACGAACGCGGAGCGCCCCGGCTCGGCCAGCCACCCGGTCGCGACGTCGATCAGCCACCCCGGCGCGCCCGCGCCGGCGAGTACCTGCGCAGCGATGGCCGGGCGATCGCGCCCGGGGCCAGCGACCGACGGATTGATCAGCAGGCGCAGCGCGTCGGTGGTCGCGAGCGCCAGGCTCGGCTCGATCTCGGCGGCAGCGAGGCGCCCGGTCGCGACCAGCCCGTCGAGGGCGATGAGCAGCGCGGCGGCTGCTGGAATGGTCGCGCCGGGCCAGGCCGGCGGCAAGAGCGAGATCGTCGGCGGGCCCGGTCGCGGCGGCGCGACCGCAGCGGCGGTGAGCTCCCCGGCGAGCGCGCCGTGGTCGTGGGCGCGGAGGCGCGCGACCACTGCCGCGAACAGCGGTCGGGCCCGGGCGGTGGCGTCGGCCGACAGCGGCGGGTGCGTGAGATCCAGCGAGGCGGTGCGGGCGAAGCACGCGCGGTCGGGGTCGTGGCGATGGAGGTCGATTGCAAACGTGCCGCGATCGTCGACGAACACCAGGCGGATCCCGCCCACGGTGGCCGCCGCCGAGTCGAGCCGGAACCCGGCGAGCACGGCCCCGACGCCGAGGTCCCAGCGGGTCAGATCGAGCGCGCGTGCTGGCGACGCGACGTGGGGGCGGTCGTCCCAGCCGTGGTAGCGCGCGACCGGCGCGACCTCGACGGCGACGTCGGCGCCGGGGCCGCGCGGCCGCAGCGCGTCCTCCTCCCACCCGAACCGGTGCACGTACGCGTCGGCCAGGCCGCTGCAGCCGTCGTCGACCGCGGCGTCGGCGCACACGCCCTCGTACAGGCACCCGTAGGTGGGGTAGTCCTGCCAGAACGCGTCGTCGATGATCAGGCGTGGTTGCGCGTCGGAGTGGACGTGGGCGAGGTCACCGAGCAGGCAGCGCGGGAAGTACTTCACCGTCATCGCCAGGCCGCGGGCGAGGCCGACCGCGACCGCGCGTTGCAGATGGGGCCCGGCCTCGCTGACCCGGACCATCTGCCCGCGCGCGTCGGCCGCGTCGACCCGGGGCACGTAGCCCCACAGCTCCGCGCCGCGGGCGCCGCGGGCGTGGGCCAGCCCGACGATCCGGTCGAGCTGCCCGACGTTGGCCGAGCACACGACCGTGTTGGTCACGATGGTGACGCCGGCCTCCGCCAGCGCGGCGATCCCGCCCTCGATCGCGGCGAAGCTGCCGGGCACGGCGGTGATCGCGTCGCAGGTGGCGGCGTCGGCGCCGTGCAGCGACACGAAGTACTCGTCGACGCCGGCCGTGGTCAGGCGCGCCACCAGCGCGCGGTCGAGCCGGCTTGCGTTGGTCTGGATGCGGACGTGCTCGACCGACGGTACCGCCCGAGCGAGCTCGGCGAAGCGGGGCAGGTCCTGGTCGAGCGTGACCTCGCCGCCCGACAGCACGATGCGGGTCACGCCGGCGGTGAGCAGCGGATCGGACAGGAGCCGGCGGGCCTCGTCGAGAGTGACCCCGCGGAACCGACCGCCGAGGCCGTCCTCGACGTAACAGAACCGGCACGCGAAGTTGCAGCGGAACGCGAAGGTGAGCAGGAGCTCGCCCCCGGGTCGACGCGGATTGGCGCCGGCCCGGGGACGGACGACGCGCAGAGCGTCAGCACGTCGCATACAGCGCCGTCCTGGCGACGGTCGGCGCCCCGTCGGTGCCGGCGTGGACGTCGAGCCCGAGGTCCCACGCCAGGTGGGCGAACCGGGCCCGACGTTGATCGAGGTAGGAGACCAGCGGCGCCGGCCAGCCGTGACGCAGGAGGAACTGCACGGTCAGGTCGGTGTCGACGCCGGCGAAGTACAGGCCGTCGGCGTGGCGCTTGTTGGCGACGCACAGGCGGCGGCAGCGGTGGAGGCCGGGCGCGATCACCGCGGCCACGCCGTGGACCGCGCCGGCCAGGTGCACGCTGGCGCCCAGCCGGGCGAGGATCGCGTGAGGAGCGCGCCGTGGGTCGTGGAACGTGTACAGGTTGGCCAGCACGAGCTGGCCGGCGTCGTCGACCGTGTAGCTGCGGCTGGCGCCCGGCGTGTCGGCGCCGTTGACGTAGTACGTGAGCCGCGCGCCCCGGCCGCTGGTCAGCGCGGCGCGGTCGAGCTCGAGGCTCCACATGTGGTGCGCCATCGACGTGGGCGGCAACGCCGGCAGCGCCACGCGATCGGCCAGGGCCGCGAGCACGGGCGCCGGGCCAGCCTCGGGGCGGTCCTGGCCGGGATCGTAGACGTACAGCTCCCAGGTCAGCGCGCCGGCGGCGTGCTTCACGCCCCAGACCACGCGGCCGTGGCCGAGCTGCGCGCGCAGGCGGGCGATCACCGCCGCGCCCGCGGCTTCGACCCCGGCCAGCGCGAAGGTCTCGTGCAACAGGTTCACCGCCGCCAGCCCGCCGCGCGGATCGGCCAGCGGCGGATATGGAGCCAGCACGTAATCGCGCAGGACCGTGTCGGGATCGGATGGCTCCTCGGGGCTGACCGCGCGCCGCGGCTCGGGCGGCGGCGGGGCGGGCGCCGGGGCGCGGGCCAAAAGCTGATCGAGCGCGTCGATGCGTGCCGAGGTGCGGCCGCGCACTATCGGCAAGCCGGTCCCGGGCGTGGTCGTCACCGCGTCGACGACGGTAGCACGGGCAGTCGTCACCGCGGCGACGACGATAGCACCGGCAACCACGCCGCGAGGGTGGTACCGACGTCGAGGGTCGAGACCTCGACCGCGACACCGTGGACGCACGCGGCCGCGGTCAGCCGCGCGATCGCGGCGCCGGCCGCGTGCAGTTGGGCGAGTCCGATCGCGTCGAGCGCGCCCTCGATGCGGAGCTGGGTCACCGGCAGCGTCCGGGCGCGCGCCGCGGCGCCGGCGAGCGTCGCCAGGTTGTCCGCGCTGACCGCGGCCCGCAGCTCGAGCGCGCGCACGCCGGCGTCGGCGAGCCGGAGCAGGCCGGTGGCGTCGTCGTCGTCGTCGAGCCAGAGGCTGGCGGCGACGAGGCCGGAGCTGACCGCGGCCCTGGCTCGAGCCGCGTCGACGAAGGCCCGGCCGTGGGCGACCACGCCGACCGGGCGCCGTTCGGGGCCGGCGGCCGCGGCGATCAGCGCCGGCAGGTCGCTCGGGACCCGACCGGCGAGGACGATCGGGCCAGCCTCGGCGCGCGCCGCCGCGATGCGCGCCGCCGGCGGGCCGTGATCGAGGCGGACCACGTTGGCCCGGACCTGGTGGCCGCGGCGCGGTCCATCGCTGCGCTGCGCGAGCCCGGCGAGCTGCGCGGCCAGCGCGTCGGCGGCGAGCACGATCGCGTCGACGGCGGCTCCGACGTCGTCATCGGTGCCGGTCCACGACCCGGCGAAGGCCGCGATCGCGGCGAGCTGGTCGGCCTCGGTGGCCAGGCCGAGGCGCGCGCGCAGCGCCACCGCCAGCCGCCACGCCAGCGCGGTGCGCGGGTCGAGGAACCGCCACGGCCGCTCGGCGTGGTAGCCCTTGCCGGCGCCGGCGCCGTGCTCGCCGTCGGTCCAGACGTCGACCAGCGCGCCGTCGCGGGCGGCGGCATGGAAGATGGGCAGGTCCGGGTACAGGCGCAGGCGGTTGCGGCCGAGCTCGCTGAACAGCTCGCCGAGTCCGTGGTCGCGGATGATCGCGATCGACGCGGCCAGCTCGGCCGGCGTGGTCCACGGGTTCCACAAGAGCAGGCTGTGGCCGCGGGCGCGGGCATGATCGAAGGCGCGCGGGTGGGCGGCGGTCAGCGCGCGCATCGCCATGATCGCGGCGAGCTGCTCGGCGACAGTCGTGCCCTTGTTGTAGCGGATCAGCTCGACGTCGCTGAACGCCTCGAACCCGGTCAGGTAAACCTCGATCGCCGCGCCGGTGGCCGCGGCCGCGGCGATCGAGGCCTCGACCCGGTGCCGCTCGCGCACGAAGGTGTCGCTGCGGGCCGCGAACAGCCAGCGCACCGGCGGCACGCCGGCGGCGGCCGCGGCGGTGACCAGCTCGGCCAGGTAGCGCAGCGCGTGCTGGTCGTCGAGGACAAGCTCGGTCGTGGTCGGTGCGTGGGCGACGATGTGCCGGGCCTGGGCCACGATCGACGCGATGACCTCGGCGTCGGCGCGGCGCTCGTAGTCGCCGCCCATGCTGCAGAACCCGCAGCCGCGCTGAGCGACCTCGACGTCGTCGGGCCAGGCCAGGTCGCGGTACAGCGGCAGCGCGCGAGGGTCGGCAGCGTAGGGACAGCCGGCGTTGCCGAACACGGTGCGGCGGACCACCGCCGGCGCCGGCCCGCTGGCGATGGTGGCGTGGGTCAGCACCGGCGCCAGCGCGCGTCGCGGACCCGCCTCGGGCGGCAGCGGCGTGGCGGCGACGATCACCCCGGCGACGACGGTGGCGACGCCCGGCACCGCCGGCGGATCGGGGTCGTGGGCGAGCGCGGCGAGCCACGCCGCGAACCCGTCGGCGATCTGCCACACCGTGACCGCGCGGCGCGTCGCCCCGGTGCGGACGCCGCCGCGCTGCCAGCCGACGATGGCATCGACCTCCGGCGTCGGCTCGATCGAGTCGCCCCGGGCCACCAGCACCACCCGGCGATGGCCGGCGCCGCGCTTCCAGGTCGCGATCGGCGCCGGATCGAACACCCGCTCGAGCACGACCACGTCGGCGCGCTGGTCCTCGAGCCAGGCCGCCAGCCGCGCGCCGATCGCCCGATCGCCGGCCCCGCGATCGCCGTCGTAGTAGACCCGCACCACCTCGGCGTGGTGGCCGGCGGCGCGAGCATCGGCGGCGAGCTGGCCCGCGAAGGTGTCGGGGAAGAACCCGTCGGACCGGGCGCCATACGGCAGCACCAGCGCGATCCGGACCGCCGCCATCACCTCATCCTACACGACACGTCGTGCACGGATCGCGTGGTCACGCGCCGCGATGATCGGCGGCAGCGACCACGTCGGCGGCGGTGATGGTGCGGCCGATCGCGTCGGGTAGGTCGATCGCGATCGGGCCGAGCGTGTCGTCGACCGCCGGGACCAGCGCCACCGCGGCGGTGATGGTCAGGCCGCGGGCGAGGTCGCCGGTCCCGGCCAGCGCCAGGCCCCGGCCACGGTGATCGAGGACGTGCACGCGCGCCGCGACCGCGCGCCAGGCGGCGGCGAAGCCTGGGGTCGCGCGGTCGAGCTCGACCAGCAGCGCCCCGGCCAGCGCCCGGGTCGGCGCGCAGTGCAGGTCGCAGGGGACGTGCGAGATCAGCGCTAGCGGCTGGTTGAGCCACAGTGTCAGCGGGGAGGCCGCGGGGTCGAGCGCGCGCGGCTCGAGCCGGGCATAGAGCGCGCGGTCGTCGTGGCCGTCGGCGCCGACGAACGCCTCGACGCAGCACGACGGGTACCCGAGCGCGCATCCGAGGGCGCGCGCCGCCGTCGGATCGTGGCCACGGCGGACCGCCAGCTCGGCGTCGGCGAGCTCGGCGGTGACGACGGCGGGGTCGAGCGCGCCCAGCAGCACCCGGCGGCCGTCGGGCTCGATCGGCCCGACCCGGAGCACCGTGACGTCGGCGGCCGCGAGCCACGCCCGATCATCGACCTCGGCGGCGTCGGTGAAGCACTCGCGCTTGATCATGGTGCGGTGGCCGGCCAGGAGACCCACCAGCTCGGCGTCGAACGGCCACAGGCCGGCGGCCAGCCGATCGTCGCGCAGCGGCGGCCGTCCGGTGCGCAGCCGCGAAGACCACACCGGCAGCGCCGCGGTCATCGCGACCGCGACCTGCGCGGTCGGCGCGTGCGCCACGGCAAGGGCGCGGATCCGCTCGGCCAGCGCCGCCGTCGGTAGCGGCGGCCCGCCGCCCAGCGCGCGTGCGATCGCCGGCGCCAGCTCGGCCAGCGCCGGCGGCATCGGGCCCAGGTGCACGATCGCGTGGCCGGCGACGTGCAGCCAGGCCCGCCGGATCGCCGCCGGATCGGCCTCGAGCGCGAGCACCAAGCGTGCATCGTCCACGATGAGCTCGACGCGTACGGGCACCGGCCAACGGTACCGCGGTCGGCGCGCCTGAGGATCCGAGCGAAGCTCGGTCCGTTCTGAGTTGAGATCGGGACCTGGGTACTCCCAGGTGCCGATCGATCGACGAGAGCCCGTGATTGTTTCACGGGCTCTGGGGCATGCTGGTCGGCGATGGACGTGCGCGCCCACCTGCTCGCGCTGGTCGCGCCGACCGCGCTCGGCGACGAGCTGACGGCCGGCGTGCGGCTCGTCGGCGCGTCGACCGAGTTGGGGCTGC
>JAYVSF010000043.1:0-10116 GCA_043775605.1 Myxococcales bacterium | reverse complement strand
CCAACACCCACACCGAGACGTCGGGCACCGGTCGACAGACCAGCCGCTTCCGCGAGGAGGCCCGGGCCATCATCCACGCCGCGGTCGGCGGCGGCCCCGACGACATCGTCATCTTCACCGGCGCCGGCGCCACCAGCGCGATCAACAAGCTCGTCGACGTCCTCAACCTGCGGCTGCCGGCCGACCTCGCGGCGCGCTACCACCTGCTCGACCACATCCCGGCCGCCGAGCGCCCGGTGGTGTTCATCGGCCCGTACGAGCACCACTCCAACGAGCTGCCGTGGCGCGAGTCGATCGCCGACGTCGTCGTGATCGGCGAGGACCACGACGGCCGGGTCGACCTCGAGCACCTCGAGGCCGCGCTGACCGCCCATCGCGATCGTCCGCTCAAGATCGGCAGCTTCTCGGCGGCCTCGAACGTCACCGGCATCGGCAGCGACACCCGGGCGATCGCGACCGTGCTCCACCGCCACGGCGCGCTGTCGTTCTGGGACTTCGCCGCGGCCGCGCCCTACGTCCAGATCGAGATGAATCTCGAGGGCGACGGCGACGATCGCGGCCTGGCCTACAAGGACGCGGTGTTCCTGTCACCGCACAAGTTCATCGGCGGGCCCGGCACCCCCGGCGTGCTGATCGCCAAGCGCCACCTGTTTCAGAACACCGTGCCGGCCGAGCCCGGCGGCGGCACCGTCGCCTACGTCAACCCCGAGCACCACCGCTACCTCGACGATCCGGTCCATCGCGAGGAGGGCGGGACCCCGGCGATCATCGAGTCGATCCGCGCCGGCCTGGTGTTCCAGTTGAAGCAGGCGGTCGGCTGGCAGACCATCCGCACCCGCGAGGAGCAGTTCATCCGCCGCGCGATCGGGTCGTGGTCGGCCAATCCCAGCATCGAGATCCTCGGCAACCAGGACGCCTGGCGGCTGTCGATCGTCTCGTACGTGATCCGCCACCGCGGCGAGTACCTGCACCACAACTTCGTGGTCGCGCTGCTCAACGATCTGTTCGGCATCCAGGCCCGCGGCGGCTGCTCGTGCGCCGGGCCCTACGGCCACCGCCTGCTCGGCATCGATCTCGCGACCAGCCAGGAGTTCGAGAACGAGATCGTCCGCGGCTGCGAGGGCATCAAGCCGGGCTGGGTCCGGCTCAACTTCAACTACTTCCTGTCCGAGACCCAGTTCCAGTTCCTGCTCGACGCGATCCACCTGATCGCCGAGCACGGCTGGACCCTGGTGCCCGAGTACCGGTTCTGCGCGAAGACCGGGCTGTGGCGGCACCACGCCGGCCAGCCCGACGCCGCGATGCACCTGACCGACGTCACCTACCGCTCGGGCAAGATGGAGTTCCGGTCGCGCCACGCCACCGAGCCCGAGAGCGCCCTGCCCGGGTACATCGAGGAGGCCCGCCGGATCGTCGCGGACGCGGCGGCCGGCCGGCGCGCGGCGGGGGCGGCGACCGACGACGTCCCGCTCGGCGACGACTTCGAGGAGCTCCGCTGGTTCCCGCTGCCCGGCGAGGTCGCGGCCGAGCTAGCCGGTCGCGCGCCGCTGCCGCGCCGTCACCGCGGCCTCCGCCCCGCCGAGCCCGCCCCGATCGCGGCGGCCTTGCCGACGCCGTGAGCGACGATCTCGAGACCCCGACCTGGGTCACGCAGCACCGTGGTCAGGCCAAGCTCCCGGTGGGGGTGGGACCGCGGTCATCATCCCTCGCCCCCCCTTCGACCCCGACCTCCGATCAGAACCTTCCGGTCACGATCGGCAGCACGGCGGTCCTCGCCGCGGTGCCGCCGTTGTTCAGCGCGAACGCGTCATCGAAGCCGCGCAGCACCACGTAGCCGAGCCCCGCCGACGCAGCGGCGAAGCCCAGCCGCACCGGCAGGCGCTGCCATTCGTTCCGCAGCCCGACGATCTGCATCGCCTTCACCAGATCGTTGTGCGGCGAGAACATGAACGTGTCCTTGGCGAAGTCGACCCAGAAGCCGCTCGCCAGCACGGTCAGGACGATCTGGCCGTACGCGCCGTCGGGGTACGCGCCGGTCTCGACCATCGCGATGTAGCCGCCGAGCATCACCAGGTCGGTCAGCTTCGGCGCGATGTAGAAGAAGAACTTCTCGCCATCGCCCGATAGGCCGCGGACCTGGGTGAGGCCGAACTGGAAGACGCCGCTGCGCTTGTCGCGCCCCGGCCACGGCCGGAAGCCGACCACCGTCCCGCCCACCAGCTTCGCCGCGACCACGTGGCTGCCCTCGTGGACCACTGTGCCCAGCGCCCAGGTCGGCACCGCCAGCGTCAGGCCGACGACGACCAGGCGGGTGTCGGCCGGACCATCATCAGCGCGCGCGAACCGCGGCGTCACCGCCGTCACCGCGAGCGCGACCGCGATCGCCATCACCACGGCGCGTGGACCGCGAGCGCTCATGGCGTCGCACCCAGCCCGCGCAGGTACGTGAGCGCGGCCCGCGCGTCGTCGAGCAGGCACTCGTTCACGTTCTTGCCCTTCCACTTGCCGACCTTGCCCTTGCGATCCAGCGACAGTTCGAGCGCCGGGATCGCCCGCGGATCGCCGAGCGCGCGCAGCTTCGCCACCGCCGGCTTGCGCTGGGCGCAGATCTCGCCCTGCTCGAGATCGAGCCGGTAGCTGGTCAGCCAGTCGACCTCGTGGCCGAGCCCGAGCCGCTCGGCGAGCGCGGCCATCGTCGCGCGTCGGTCGAGGTTGGCACCGCTGGCCTCGCGGACCACCTGGGCGTGCGCCGCGCCGACCTCGAGCTTGCCCACCATCAGCTCCAGCGCCGCCGCCGCCGAGGCTGCGTCGGTGTCGTCGGCGATCGCCTGCAGGCTGGCCCGGACCCGGGCGTCCTTGCCGCGCTCACCGTCGAGCTCGACCGCGCGGCGGTAGGCGGCGACCGCGCCATCGTTGCGGCGCGCGGCGGCGTAGGCGAGGCCGAGCTGGATCTGCGCTTCGGGATCAGCCTTGGCGGCGTCGCCCGCCGCTTCGATCGCCTTGATCGCCTCGGCCGGCTTGCCCCGCTGCAGCTGGGCGGCGGCCCGGCCCGCGGCCGTCGTCGGATCGGGAGGCGCTGGCGTCGTCGTCGCGCCGCCCTTCCACAAGGTCGCCGCGAGCCCGCCGAGCAACACCGCGCCGGTCAGCACGACGCCCGCGGTCAAGAGGCGCCGTCGCCCGGCCAGCAGCGCGCCCGGCTGGGTCAGGTCGAGCGCCACCAGCGCCATCGGGTCGGTGGCTCCTATGTCGAGCACGTGGGTGCCGGTCGTCGACGCCATCGGGGCGCCGCCGAGCCACGGCAGCGCCAGCGCCGCCTGGCTCCCCGTCGCCAGCAGCGCCTGGTCGAGCGCCGCGATGTACTCCGCCGCGCTGGCGTAGCGATCCTCGCGTCGCTTGGCCAGCCCGCGCCGCAGGAACTGCTCGATCGCCAGCGGCACCGTCGCCGGTCGGCCCAGCTCCTTGCTCAGCACCTCCGACATCGGCGGCGGCGGCCGGCCGGTGTGCATCGCCATCAGCTCCAGCTTGTCGTCGGCGTGGAACGGCGGCTGGCCGCAGATCATCTCGTAGGTCAGCACGCTCGCTGAGTACAGGTCCGAGCGCGCGTCGAGCGTGTTGCCGAGCGCCTGCTCCGGCGACATGTACACCGGCGTGCCGAACGCGACCCCGGCCTGGGTCAGCTTGACGTCGTCGTCGAGCCCGCCGCCGCCGATCACCTTGGCGATGCCGAAGTCGAGCAGCTTCGCGAACTCGACGTCGTCATCGTGCGCGACCAGGTACACGTTCTCCGGCTTGAGGTCGCGATGGACGATGCCGTTGCCGTGCGCGTGCCCGAGCCCCGCCAGCAGGTGGCGCAGGATCCGCAGCGCGCGGGCTGGCGCCAGCGGCGCCTCGTCCTCCATCAGGTCGCCCAGCGACTGCCCCTCGAGCAGCTCCATCACCAGGAACAGGGAGCCGTCCTCGAGCTTGCCGAAGTCGGTCACCGCCACGCAGTTCGGGTGATCGATCCGCCCGATCGCGATCGCCTCCCGCTCGAACCGCGCCCGCAGGTCGGTCACCGCCGCCAGGCTCGGGTGCAAGAGCTTCACCGCCACCGTCCGCCGCAGCGCCACGTGCTCCGCCCGGTACACCACCCCCATCCCGCCCTTGCCCAGCAGCCCATCGAGCCGGTACCGCCCATCGATGACCGTGCCCAGCGTCACCTTGCCCTCACCCGGCGCCGGCGGCGCGGGTCGGACCCGGGGCTCGGTCGTCGCCATGCCTCATGGTTCTAGCGCGAAGCGCCCAGCCCCGCCCAGCGCCGCTCGCCCCTCGCCGAAAAATCCCGGCCCCCGGTGGACATCCTCCCCTCGCCTGTGTAGCTTTCTCCGCCACCAGCCCAGGTAGCTCAGCTGGTAGAGCAGCGGACTGAAAATCCGCGTGTCGGCGGTTCAATCCCGTCCCTGGGCACTCGATACACCTCGGAGATCGCTGATTCCTCGACGGAATTGCTGATCGCCGCCTGAGCGATGGCCGTGCCACCAGCGCCATGTTCGCCACGGTTTCGCACGGTCGCTGTGATACCGGCGTTACACCCTCCCGGCATCCGATCCGTCGCTGCGCGGTAGTCGTCGCGCAGCTTCACGACGGCGCTGAGACGAGGCCCGCGAGTATCGAGCGGATCGACGTGCGTCCTCGCGGGATGGCAGCAGTGGCAGGGGACGCTGCGTGCATCGCTGGCGAGACTACCGCGGTGACGCGATTGTCGCGCGGCTCTCGACGTAGCGACCGAGCGCGCGCCAGCTCAGCCGAGGCGGTCCGACGTCTGCGCGGTGCCCGCGGTCGGCGGTATCACCGCCCGGTCGCGACGCTCGCGGCCGGGAAGGGCGGGCCGACTTCTTTCGTATTAGTCTTGTGCGAAGCATGCCATCCGACCTCGCGGAGCCCCTGTACCCTCCCCATGCAGACGCGTCGGCGGGTCGCGAGGGCGAGCCCTACGGCCCGCGGTCGCTGGGGGCCACGACCGATTCGTCCGGCCACTCGATGGGGTCGGCTGCGACCGCGTCGGCCTCCGGGCCGGCGCCGCTGAGCGTGGCGCCGCCGGGCCCGGTGCAGCTTCGCTCCGCGGCGGGCGATGACCGCCGATCCGTGGCCGATCCGATCACGGCCTCGGTGGGCGCGACCGCGCCCCAGGTGGGGGGCTCGTCGGCGTGGAGCATGAACGGGGCCGGCAGCCTCGTGGTCCAGCGCAAGGACGAGGCCGACGCGGCGATGGGCGCGGACGCCGAGGGCGCGGCGGGGCTGGGCAGCGAGGCCTCGGTCGCGGCGGCGGCGGCGCACGGCACCAGCGGTCCGGCCGGGGCGCTGCCCCATCGCGACACCATCCAGGCCGCCTTTGGCCGCCACGACGTCAGCGGCGTGCAAGCGCACGAGGGCGCCGCCGCCACCGAGGGCGCGGCCGCGCTGGGCGCCGAGGCGTACGCCACGGGCGAGAAGATCGCGTTCGCCGGGACGCCGTCGTTGCACACCGCCGCGCACGAGGCCGCGCACGTCGTGCAGCAGCGCGCGGGCGTACACCTCAAGGGTGGCGTCGGCGAGGTCGGGGACGCCTACGAGCAACACGCCGACGCGGTGGCCGACCGGGTCGTCGCCGGCGACTCCGCCGAGGGCCTGCTCGACTCGATGGCCGGATCGCGCGGCGCGGCGCCGGCACTTCAGCGCACGCCGCTGACGGATCTGAAGACCCTCAGCAAGGACAAGTACAAGCCGACGCGCGATCTGACGCACGAGCACCTCGCCGAGTTGGGTGTCAAGGACCTCGGACCCTACGTCTATCTGCCGGCGAAGAAGGAGTTCAAGCTCGAGCCGCTGGTGACGACCCACGTCGAGTACGAGCGGCTCGCCCTCGACACCACGGACATCGCCCTCGAGAGCCTGACGTTCGCGGTGGATACGGGTGCCAAGGTGCCGCTCAAGCAGGCGCGCATCGACGCCGCCGTCAAGCTCTGCGGGCCGTTCCGCGCCGCCATCAAGCTCGCGAAGGATCAGCGGGACGCGCGCGTCGCGTCGATCGACAAGCACGACTCGGGTAACACGCCGCGCGCCTTCTCGTCGGTGGTCGACGAGGACAGCATGGGCAGCGCCAAGGGGGCGCACATCGTCGCGCGACACGTGATCAGCAGCGGCAGCGACATGAAGAGTTCGACCGAGGTGGCGCTGCGCGCGGCGTTCAACATGCTCGGCGGGGTGGTCAGCGGCATGCCCGCGCCGGTCTCGACGGCGTTCAGCGGGGTCTCCGAGGCGAACTCGCTCATCAAGGGCGCCATCGACGGCAAGTTCGCGACCAACTGGGCCACCGGGCACGACTACAAGGCGCAGCTCATCGCCGCCCAGTCGCTCGCTCCCGCGGTGGTGGGCGACGCGCCCGGCTCCGGCGTGGTCGCGTACAAGACGACCAACAGCGGCGGCAGCCCGCTGCCGCTCGCCGACGTGCCCATCTACCTCGGCCTCGACAGCAAGCACAAAGGCGTCCGTCCACTGTGGAAGGGCGACTCGCGCTGGACCTCGTGGTGGAGCACGACCCCGAAGGAGCGCACGGACTGGGAGAACGTGCACGGCACCAGCACGCTGCCCGACCCGCTGACCACGGACATCGTCGGTTCGCTGCAGGGACTCAATGTGCGTATCGTGGGCTGCGACGACCCGGCCGCGCATGGGTGGGTCGTGCACAGCGCCTACCCGACCGAGTGATCGGCTGACGCCTTCCGAGAGGACTTCGATGAGCGGTGACTTTGACTCCAGTGCGTTCGAGCGGGACATGCAGCAGCGGCAGGCTGCCCGGCGCGCCGATCCGGTCGCCTTCTTCGAGGCGGCCATGACCGAGCTGTGGGAGGGCGGTCGCGAGGACGACATGCTCGAGCGCTGGAAGAGCCGCCTGGCCGAAGACCCCTGGTACACGAGCGACCTGCTGTACGCGATCGACGCGGTGGCGGAGGATCCTCCCGAGGATCTGATCGCCCGACTGGCGCGCGCCGGGGTGCGGCTCTTTCACTACGGCCTCACCGAGGTCACGCCGTTCACGTTCGACGAGGTAGTGGCGTGGGTGGTCGCGCAGGCCGAGCGGCTCCGCGCCGTCGGCGATGACGCGACCGCCTGAGCGCGGGCCATGCCGCGTGCGTCCGCGTCGTCGACGCTGGCCCGGGACGGTGTCAGCTGGAGGCTGGACGCGGCTTCACCCGGCTGAGCTTCCGGCGGGCCACGGCCCACAACGCGCGCTTTGCGCCCGATCACGCGACCGTCGTCCACTCCGCGACCTGGGACGATCGCCCGGCCGAGGTGTTCGTCACCGAGCCCGGCATCTTCGAGGCCCGGCCGCTCGGCCTGACCGGCGAGCTGCTCGCGGTGTCGCCGACGGATCGGCGACGACCCGCTGCACCGCGCCCCACGCGAGCTGGTAGGCCCAGGTGACGAACGCGGCCTCGCGCCGGAAGCCGGGCAGCGCCTTCCACAGGCCCTCGCAGAAGATCGAGAACCCGTCGTCGGCGCGCTCGGGGCCGAGCGCGGCTCGGAGGTAGCCGAGGATCTGCGGACCGTAGCCGCGTACCGCCACCGTCGCCGCCGCCTCGAGGTCGGCGAGGTCGAGCTGTTCGCCGATGCGCCGCTCGAGCGCGAGGCCGATCACCTGTCGAGCATAGCCCGGGGCGCTGCTCAGGGGCAGCGCGCGAACCGAGCGCCTTCCTCGAGAAAGTCGAGCTCGGGGCCTGCCCCGCCGATCTTGCGCACGATCCGAGACGGTGTCGTAGCGCGCGCTGCCGTAGCGGATGACGTAGTTGCCGTCGGCGATCGCCTCGACGGTGCCCTTGCACCAGGTCAACGGCCCCGCGCAGCGGGTGTGGGCCTCGACGAGATCGCCGACCTTGGGCTGGTACGGGGGCGGGTCGGCGGCGGTCGGGCGAGCCCCGGCGGCCAGGGCCAGGGCGACGATCAGCGGGATTGGCGAACTCGGCCGATCCATGCAGCGCACCTCCAGGGTCTGACCTGTAGTGCGGGCCCGGCCGGGATGTGACCGCCATGATATCGTCGCTCATGGTTCCAGCCGCGACCGTCGCGCTCGAACGCCCGCGGGGCACGCGCGCCGGTGCGACGAGGGCGCGCCGCGAGCTGTGGCGGCAGCTCCCGGCGATGTGGCAGGGCTGGCTCGCGCCCGGCACGGCGGCGCCCGACGACGCTCGGCTGGCGGCGGCGCTGGCGGCGACGACGCTCACCATCGGCGAGCGGCCGGCGCGACACCGCGGGGCCATCTCGCTCGCGCCGCTCGCGCGCTTGCCGGCGCTCGCGACGCTGATCGTGGTCGACGGGCTGCCGCTGGCGACGCTGCCGCGGTTGCCACGGCTGACCACGCTGCACGTCGACCGCTCGCCGCTGCCCGACGATCTCGGCGCGCGGCTGCCGCGGCTGCAGGAGCTCGAGCTGCGCTACGCCGGCGCCGTCGACCTCGCGCCGGTGGCGCGGCTGCGCGGGCTGCGCCGGCTCGATCTGGCGTGCAGCCGCGTGCACGACCTCGCGCCGCTCGCGCGCCTCGACCGGCTCGAGCGGCTATCGCTGTTCGCGTGCGAGCGGGTCGCGGACCTCGCGCCGCTGCGCCGGCTGGTGCGCCTGCGCGAGCTTGAGCTGACCGGCACCGCGGTCGCCGACCTCGGGCCGCTGGCGTCGCTGACCGGGCTGCGCACGCTGGGCCTCGGCGACACCCGGGTGGACGATCTGACGCCGCTGCTCGCGTGCCCGCGGTTGACGTCGCTCGACGCCCACGGCAGCGCGGTCACCGACGTGGCCGCGGCCGCGCGCCTCGCCACGCTCGAGGCGCTCGATCTGCGCGCCACCGACGTCGTCGACGTTCGCCCGCTGCGCGCGCTCGGGCGCCTGCGCGCGCTCAACCTCGACGAGACCCTCGTGCCGTCGCCGCTCGCCGATGCGCTGGCGGCGACGCTGCGGGCCCGTCACCGCGACGCCGACCTGCGCTATCCCCACCAGCTCGTCGCTCACTTCCCGGGCGCGCTCGATGCGGCCATGTACGGCCTGGTCGCCGACCTGTTCGCGCAGCACCGGATCCTCGAGGGCAGCGGCGCGCTGTACATCGCCGAGGCGTGCGTGGCCCGGCCCGGCGACTGGCACTACGCCGTGCAGCGCATGGCCTTCGATCGCACGACGTCCGTGCTGACCCTGTGGCTCGATCTGTACGGCAGCGCGGTCGCGCTCGAGCTGTGGGCGCCGCGCGACGTCCGCGTCGGTCCCGACCAGTTGACGATCGGCGGCGCCGCCCGGATCGTGTTCGGCGGCAAGCGTTACCCGGCCAACCGGCGCACCGCGTTCCGGCTCGGCTAACCGGTCAGTACGCGGCGATGTTCGCGTCGATCCACGCCAGGCGGGCAGTGACGTAGGCCTCGAGCTTCGCGTACTCGTCGTCGGCCGAGACCACGGCGTAGAGCGGGAAGCCGGGCGTGCCCTGGGGTCGGGTGATGTCCCAGACCGACCAGTTGCGGACGATGGCGGGGCCGAGGAACGCGCGATAGCCCTCGATGCGCGCGAGCACCGCGGCGGTGGCGAGCACGCTGGCGCGCAGCGCGGTCCAGCGCTCGACCAGGGCCTGGCGGAAGCGCGGCTGGGCCGCCGGCGCCGCGATCAGGACCGGACGATAGAGCAACCAGGCATCGGACAGCTCGTTGTGGTTGTAGCTGGGCTGGCCCCAGCTCAGGTCGAGGTCCCACGGCGCGAACCGCAGCGTGCCGTCGGCGGCGGGGTACAGGTGATGCGAGAGGAAGTAGGCGTCGTTGTTCTTGACCGTCTCCTCGAGGATGACG
Organism: Myxococcales bacterium; assembly: GCA_043775605.1. Lineage (GTDB taxonomy): Bacteria > Myxococcota_A > Polyangia > Haliangiales > Haliangiaceae > UBA2376. The sequence goes on along the minus strand of JAYVSF010000043.1, from coordinate 283 downwards.
AAGTCGACCAGGCTGGCGAGATCGAGCTGATCGAACATGGCGTCGGTCCGGGCCAGGATGGCGCGCTCGACCTCGGCCATGCGGGTCTGCACGCCCGCCGGCGCGGGGCTCGGGTACACGACCTCCCAGCGGTTGGCCTGAACCGTCGACGGGAAGCCGTTCTGGCTGCCCATCACGATGAAGCGCTGGCCGCTGCCGTCGTCGTCGGGAATGTCGAGGCGGGTCCGGCCGTGCTCGAGGCGCTCGCACAGGAGGAAGACGCCGAGCGGGGCGCCGTCGAGCG
>JAYVSF010000042.1:0-6540 GCA_043775605.1 Myxococcales bacterium | reverse complement strand
CCTCCAACAACGAGACCACCGGCATCACCTGCCGCCTCGCCTTCACCCTCGCCGACGACGCCTTCTTCTTCCCCAACGTCGGCTTCCGCTGCTGCAAGTGAGTCGCGGCGCAGCCGGGCCGGCCGACGCTCAGCGCCGGAACTCGGCTATGCACCCGCCGAACGTGAGGCACTCGTCGAACTCGTCGACCAGGCTGTCGCCGTCGTCGTCGACGCCGTTGCCGCAGCGCTCGTCGCGGCGGTAGGTCGCGAGGCAGTCGTCGTGGCGCGAGCACTCGAGCGCGTCGAGGTTGTCGCACGCGCCCTGGATCGGGCCGGTGCTGTCGACGGCGAAGCAGCCGTAGTAGCCGTTGTCGGGCAAGGTGCAGAGGGCGTCGGTGAGCAGGCAGACCTCGTCCCAGGCCGCGCGGCAGCCGGCGGTGGTCGCGCAGGTCTGCTCGTCGAGGCCGGTGCACTGGCTCTGGCATGAGCCCCAGCTCGGGATCGGCGGCGGCTCGGGGCAGTTGCCGCAGGTGCACGGCGGCGCGCCGAAGTCCTGGCAGGCCAGGGTCACGGGGTCGAGCAGCATGGTGGTGGCGAGCGCGAACACCGGCTGATCGCCGGCGCACGGATCGTCGTCGCCGAGGTGGAGGACGCAGGCGGTAGCGCCGGTGACGAGCGCGAACGCGAGGACCGTGGCGGGGAGGCGGCGAGCGCGGGCGGTGGCCATCGCGCCCACGCGACAGCAAGCCGCGCACCAGACCTCGCCGCCATCGCGCTCGGGCCCGGCCGGCCGCGCACCGACGTGGTTTCGCGGTCGTGCACGAGCGCGGGGCCGGCGCGCACGGTCCGGGGCCTCAGGATTCCGTGGCCGGCGCCGCTCGCGAGCAGAGATTCCAGAGCCCGCACCCTGCGTCCACGCGTGCGACAGGTGCGACCGGCTGGGACGTCCCACGACGATGGCCAAGCAGCGCCGGTGACAGCGAACCGACCGCGCCGCGCCGTCGAGTCTCGCGCACTTGCGACCGGCAGGAGGACCGCCGCGGCGCCGCGCGACCTGGCCCGCCGCTTGAAATAACGACCGGTCGTCAGCCGCTTCGCACCTCCGCGCATCTTCGAAGTCGAGGCGCGCGGATCAACGAACAGCGCCGACAGGAGCCCGCCATGACGACCCTCACCACGTCCACCAGCCGCATCGATGCCATCGTCGCCCGTCAGCGTTCCAGCCGCGCGCGCGACCTCGTGTTCGCGGCCATGATGACGCTCGGCATCGGCCTCGGCGGCGGCGCCATGCGCAGCGCGGCCGCCCACGCCCGCACCCCGGTCGCGCTGACCACCGCGCCGGCCGCCCCCGTCACCTGATTCTTGCCAGCCCGGTGTAGCCCCGCAAGCGGGGGCTCCGGCCCCACCGGGCCGGCCGCCGGTCCCATGCGATCCGGCGGGTTCCGGCACTGGATCGCTGGCAAGCGACTTGCTCTGATGATGCTCGTGCCTCGTGGTCGCCTCGGACCCCTCCTCGCGCTGGCGCTCGCGCTGGCGTGCGGGCTGATTCCGCGCGCTGCCCACGCCCAGCCGACGCCAGCCCCAGTCTCCGATCCGGGCTCGGGATCGGATCCGGGCTCGGGCTCGGTCGCGGACGATCTCTCCGACCTGCAGCTCGCGGCGATGGCCGAGACCATCGACATCTGGGACGAGCGGCCCGAGAAGCCGTTCGATCGCGACACCGAGGTCCGCATGACCGGCGAGGAGCTGGCCCGGGCCGGCGCCACCGACCTCGCCTCGGCCCTCGCGCTGCTCCCCGACGTCCAGGTCCAGGAGGCCGGCCGCGGCGGCGCGGTCATCTACATCCGCGGCGCGCGCAAGGGCGCGGTCCGCATCCTCGTCGACGGCGTCTCGGTCTCGGATCCCTACTACGGCACGTTCGACGTCTCGACGATCCCGATCACCGACATCGTCCAGATCCGGGTCTCGACGTCGCCGGCGTCGCCGATCGACGGCCCCGGCGGTCCCGGCGGCGTCATCGAGATCCACACCCGCGACGCGGCCGGCGGTCGGCTGGTGATCGGCCGCATCACCGGCGACTCGCTGCCGACCTTCGCGGTCGCCGCCAGCGGCCGCACCGCCCTCGCCCGCCGGCTCGCGCTGCGGCTGTCGGCCACCGGCACCGCCGGCCTGCGCGAGTTCGACGCCGCCCAGCCCGGCGACACCCTGGTCGCCGTCGACGAGGGCCGGCGCGCCACCACCGTCACCGGCCGCCTCGAGTGGCGTCAGGGCGAGCGCCGCCTCGCGCTCGACGGCTTCGTCGATCACCGCCGCTACCTGATGCCGCCGTCGGACGAGATGGTCGCCAACCTCCTGCTCGTCGACGGCGAGACCAGCGCGCGGCTGGCCGCCTCGTTCGACGATCGCCGGGGCGCGCTGCAACTCGCGGCCCAGGCCTGGGCCCACGCCCTGGCCCGCACCAGCCGCACCTTCACCTCGGCCGAGCTATCGTCGCAGCTCGCGCTCGAGGACCTGACCGCGATGCGGGCCGGCGCGCGCGGCCTCGCCACCCGCCCGATCGGCCACCACGCCCGCTGGGTCACCTCGCTCACGATCGATCACGAGCGAGCGCGCGCGGAGGACCAGGCCGGCAAGGTCAACCACGGCACCGTCACGCTCACCGAACTCGCCGCCGGCCTGCAGTACGAGCGCGGCCCGCTCCACGCCGACGCCGCCGCCGGCGTCGCCGCGCCGATCGGCCTCGACGCCGCGCCCTGGCCCGAGCTGAAGCTGACGGCGCGCTACGCCCCGTGGTCGCACCTCACCGTCACGACCATCGTCGCCCGCAAGGGTCGGACCCCGGCCTTGCGCGATCGCTTCCGCATCGACGGCGGCAACCCCGAGCTCGATCCCGAGCAGGCCTGGCACGGCGAGCTCCGCCTCGAGGCCCACGGCCCCGCCGGCCTCGAGGTCACGGTCGCGCCCTACGCTCGCCGCACCACCGGCACGTTCAAGCAGCCGGCCACCAGCATGATGCTGATCAACCTCGGCGACCTCACGGTCACCGGCGTCGACGCCTCGGTCCAGGTCACACCCGACGACCACAGCCAGCTCGGCGCCGCCTATCAGTTCACCCACGCGACCTCGAACGACCTCGGCGATCATCCGCTCGATCGCCTGCCGGCGCACCGGGTCGAGCTGTGGGCGCGCGCAACCCCGACCGCGCGCCTGGCGGCGATGGTCCGCTGGCGCTACGCCAGCCGGGCCTACGATCGCACCAACCTGACCGCGGCCTACACCCTGGTCGAGGCCAGCCTGGCGGCGCGGGTCACGCGCGACTGGCAGGTGGTGCTACGCGGCGACGACCTCGGCGACAGCCGGCCCGAGCTCCGCAGCGGGTACCGCGGGCCCGGCCGGGTTCTTGCGCTCACGGTCCAGGGCACGCTCGAGTAGCGCGCCCGGATCGGGCCTCGATATTCAACCCCGGCCCGAGCTGCGGGCCGCGTCAGTGCGTGCGGCGATCGCGGACCTGGATCTGCGGCTGCACCGGCGTCGGGGCGACGAGGCGCCACTCGCCGGCGATCCAGACCCACTGGTTGTTCTGGCTCTGCCACTGGCCGTCGTACCAGGAGTAGCCGGCCTTCTGCCGCTCCCAGTGACCGGCGACCCACTCGTACTGGCCGTTGGACCACTGCCAGTTGCCCTGGATCCAGATGTAGCCGCCGCGGGCCGCGCCCGGGCTCTCGACGCGGATCGGCGGGGGCGCCTGGTTCGGGCCGACGATGATCACGCCGCCGGCGCTGGTGATGACGGTGCCGGCGCCGTTGGTCGCGGTCAGGCCGCCGGTGCCGGGACCGTAGGAGCTGTCCGGCCCCGTGCTGCCAGGGCCGGACGTGATGGGCTGGCCGTCGCGGTGGTCGATGACCTGCGGCCGATCGGTGCCGTAGCCGGGCCCCGTGGTGACCTGCCCGGAGGTCACCCACTGGCCCTCGGTCCAGTGCCACTGGCCGTTGGCCTGCTGCCAGGTACCGTTCTGGTAGCCGTAGCCGGCGCGCTCGCGCTCCCAGTGGCCGGGCACCCATTGCCAGCCGCCGTTCTGCCAGTCCCACCGGCCCTTGATCCAGAGGTGGCCGGCGCGGGCATCGTAGGTCTCGGCTCGGTCGGGCGGGGGCGCCTGGTAGGCGACGACGCCGGGGGAACGGAACTGTCCTTGGGCGGCGAAGGTGCAGCCGGCGGCGGCAGTGCCGATCGCCAGCATCAGCCCGAGCGCCCCGAGGGTGTTCGTGAATCTCGTCGTGCGGTTCATAGGAGTCTCCTTATCTCTCGACCAGCCGCGGCGCGGGCTGGAAACGATCGTTGGACGGCCAGGCCCAGGATTGTTTCAACGGGGAGTATTCCCGCCGCGCTGCGTGGTGTCAACGCGATGGCTTCCGCGGTGTTACGCCGCGCCGGAGGCAGGTCACGAAGGACCGCAGCGATCCCCCCAGCGCTTGCAGGCGCCGCCAGTCCAGGCCTGGCACGCGTGGTACAGCCCGTCGTCGGGATCGAAGGCACAACTCGACGCCGGCTGGCACGCGGCCCCGACCTTGGCGCAGGTGCCCTCGACCACCGCGTCGCAGTGGCGGTAGCCCCTGCTGGCGGCGTCGTACATGCACGGGTCGGTGGGCGTGCAGCGCGCGCCGAAGTGGAAGCAGATGCCCTCGGCGCCGGCCAGGCAGGCGAAGTAGGCGGCGGCGCCCTGGTGGTACACGCAGGTGGGCACCGCGCAGGCCACGACCGGCAGCGGCACGCCGGCCGAGCCCGCGCCCGACCCGGTGCCAGCGCCCGAGCCAGCGTCCGCGCCGCTGCCATCGCCACCACCCACGGGCACCGTCGCGGACCCGCTGCCGCCGCCGGTCGGTCGGGCGGGCGCGGCCTTGCTCCCGGGACAGCCCGCGGCCGCCCCGACGATCATCAGCGAGCCAGCGAGCCTCGCCAGCCCCGCGCGCCACGGCGTTCGAGCCATCTCGGCCAGGCTAGCTTGTTGGGTGGCGCCCTGCCACCCGACCGGAGTAGGTTCGCCGGATGCGCACCCTCGCGGCCCGCGTCTGGCGGGCCCCGTCCTCGATGTCCTTGCTCCGCTCCACCGTGCTGACCGCCGCGTTCGGCGCCGCGCTCGCGGTCATGGCCGCCGGCTGCGGCGACGATCCGCTCAAGCTGCCGATGGCGGATAACTGCAACCCGCTCGGCTTCGACCACTGCATGGCGCCGTGGCCGTCGTCGGCATTCGAGGTCGCCGACGCCACGACCCGCACCGGCCGCAAGCTCGCGATCCCGATGGGCTCGCTGCTCACCAACGCCAACGCCCGGGTCGCCGACCCGACGCCGTGGAACCGCGCCGACGGCTTCTCGGCGACCGCGCCGATGGTGATGAACTTCCCGGGCGGCATCGACCCGACGCCGCTGGCCGACCCGACCCGGATGGACGTGTCGCTCACCGCGGCCAGCCCGACCGTGCTCATCGACATGACCACCGGCGCCCGGGTGCCGCACTTCGCCGAGATCGACGTCCCGGCCGCGGCCACACCTGATCACCAGGCCCTCTACATCCGCCCGGCCGCCCGGCTCACCGCCGGTCATCGCTACGCGGTCGGCGTCCGCAAGAGCCTCAAGGGCAAGGCCGGCGGCGAGCTGCCCATCCCGCCCGGGTTCGCCGCGCTGCGCGACGGCGTGATCACCAGCCACCCGCTGCTCGAGGCCATGCGGCCGCGCTTCGGCGACGTCCTGGCCGCGCTCGGCACCGCCGGCGTCCCCGCCGACGATCTGGTCGTGGCCTGGGACTTCACGGTGGCGTCCGACGAGTTCGTGCGCCGGCTGGTCACCACCGCCCGCGACAAGGCCCTGGTCGAGCTCGATCGCGAGCCGTCGACGGTGCGCATCACCGACGACGCCCCGGTCGACGACGGCTCGGTGATCCGCCGCCGGATCGACGGCTTCCTGACCGCGCCGCTGTTCCTGACCCAGCAGGGCCAGTACCTCAACGGCACCACCCTCGCGCTCGGCGCCGACGGCCTGCCCGCGCTGCAGGGCCGCTACGAGATCCCGTTCACCGCGATCATCCCGGCCTGCGCCTACAGCGAGGGCCACGCGCCGATCGGCATCATGATGTACGGCCACGGCCTCAACGGCAGCGGCGATCAGGCCGCGAGCGGCACGCTGCGCGACACCGCCGCCGCGATCTGCGTGATCAGCATCGGCACCGACATGCGCGGCATGAGCGAGCTCGACATCGGCAACATCGCCCGCGCGCTCACCGACCTCAACCACGCCGACGAGGTCATGGAGATGCTGGTCCAGGGCATCGTCAACCACGTCACCCTGGCCCGGGCGATGGGGACCGTGTTCGCGGACCAGGTGTTCCTGTGCCAGCCCACCGACGCCGGCACCGGCTGCCACGTCGGCCACTCGCTCGCCGACCCGAGCAAGCTCTATTACTACGGCCTGTCGCAGGGTGGCATCTTCGGCACCACGGTCATGGCCTACACCCCGACGATCAAGCGCGGCGTGCTCGGCGTCGGCGGCGGCGGCTACTCGATCCTGC
>JAYVSF010000041.1:0-12474 GCA_043775605.1 Myxococcales bacterium | reverse complement strand
GCGATCTCGCGGTGTCGATCCGCCAGCTCGGTGCGCTCGCGCTCGCCGGCCGGGCCGCCACCGCCGCGCAGCGCGAGCGGCTGCGGTTCCACGCGGCGCTGATCCAGGCCGGCCCGTCGCCCGAGTTCTTGGCCGCCGATCGCGCGCGCTTCGACGTCCAGCACGAGAAGGTGATGGCGGCGCTGGCCTGAGCACCGCGTCCACCGCGCGGGTGTATAAGCAGCCTATGCGCAGCCTCGTCTCCGTCGTCGAATGGGCCACGGCTCGCCGGATCCGTCGCGGCCTGGCCGCGCTGCTGTTCACCGCCGCGGCCCTGACCGCGTGCGGCGACAACCTGACCCCCGAGGGCGCGGTCGACGCCCGGCCCGACGCCGCCGAGATCGACGCCCGGGTCGATGCGCCGATCGATGCCGCCGAGATCGACGCGCGGCCGATCGACGCGCGGCCGATCGACGCCCGCCCGATCGATGCCCAGGTCGATGCGCCGACCGATGCGCCGACCGATGCGCCGACCGACGCAGTGATCGACGCCATCCCGGTCGACGCCCAGGTCGACGCGCCGACCGACGCCGCCATCGACGGCTCGACCGTCGATCAGATCCAGGCCGCCCGCGACACCGCCGACGGCGCGGGCCTGACCCTGCACCTCGACGGCGTGTTCGTCACCTACCTCAAGCCGGCGCTCGGCAGCGACCCGGCCGGGTTCACCGTCCAGGCCTCGATGACCGGCCCGGCGCTGTTCATCGCCGTCGATCCCGCGACCCTGACCCCGCCGGCGGTCAAGGGCGACGAGGTCCGCCTCACCATCACCACGATGGCCACCTCGTTCGGCCTGCGCCAGGCCACCGCGATCGCCAACTACAGCCGGCTCGGCGCCGGCTTCCTGGTCAACGCCCTGACCCAGAACCTGACCAACACCGCCAACGTGGTCAGCGCGCTCGGCAGCTACGAGAGCGAGCTGGTCAGCGCCACCGGCACCTTGACCGGCGCCTTCGTCGCCGCCGGCAGCATGTTCGAGAAGGCCCAGCTAATCACCACCGGCATCCCGGCCGACGTGCTCAACAAGGTCCGGGTGCCCGCGACCCTGCGCGACGCGCTCGACCTGACCGCGGGCTGTCAGCTCGTCGTCGCCAACACGCCGATGGGCCGCAACGGGACCGAGGTCCAGTACGCCGCCTTCACCGCCGGCGACCTCATGGTGTCGAACTGCCCGGCGCCGACCGTGGTCAGCGCAGTGGCGACGTCGGCGACCACGGTGGTCATCACCTTCAGCCGGCGGATCCTGGCCGGCAGCGTCCTCGCCAACGGTAGCCAGTTCATGTTCGACAACGGCCTGACCCCGTCGTCGGCGGTGGTCAGCGGCCGCACGGTCACCGTCACCACCTCGGCCCAGAGCGTGATCGCGACCTACACCGTGACCGTGTTCAACACCGTCAAGGATCTGCAGAACACCCCGGTCGGCAATCCCGCCACCGCGATGTTCGCGGGCTTCGTGACGCCGGCCGTGCTCCGCATCAACGAGTTCAACGCCAACATCACCGGCGGCTGCGACCTCATCGAGCTGCGGGTGGTGCAGGGCGGGTCGCTGCTCAACTTCAAGCTGACCGAGCGCACCGGCGGCAGCGGTGAGCTCAACCAGGTGTTCCCGGCGGTGATCGTCCCGACCAATGGCTTCGTCGTCGTCCACCTCAACTCGGGCAGCGCGCCCTGTAACCCCGGCACCGCCACCGCCGAGACCACCGGCCCTGCGCAGCAGCCGGCCGCCAGCTTCGGCGGCAACTACGACACCGCCTACGACTTCTGGAACACCGACACCGGCCTGACCGCGACCGACAACGTCTTCACGCTGTTCGGTCCAACCGGGACGATCATGGACGTCGTGTTCACCGCCAACTCGAATGCCGGTGCGGCGGCCGCCGCGACCGAGACCGCGGCCGCCACAGCCGCCATGGCCAATCAGTGGCAGATCGTCGGCGGCGGCGTGCCGGCCGGCGGCTTCATCGACGACGCCTTCCGGGTCAACGCCGCCCTCGATCTCGACGGCACCGGAACCGCGGCCTCGGGGACCTCCATCCAGCGCCTCGACAACACCGACGACAACGATCTGCTCGACTGGAACACCCTGGTCGCGCCGATCGTCCAGGTCCAGGCTCAGACCCTCGGCGCCCTCAACGTCGGCCAGACCGCCTTCTGAGGCCCCGCGGTCGGCGGCCGCTGTACAGTCGGCCCATGGTGCGCCGTCTCGCCACCGTCGTCGGTCGGACCTCGGCTCGCCGGAGCCCGTCGGGCCTCGTCGCCTTCGTCATGGTGGTGGGTGCCAGCGCCTGCAGCACCGCCACGGTGCGGTCGGTCGACGGCGCGACCGACGCCACGATCCTCGACGGGCGGGTCGATGGCCCTGCGGTCGACGCGCCCGCGATCGACGCCTCCCCGATCGACGCGCGAACCGATGCGGCGACCGATGCGGCGACCGACGCAGCCATCGACGGCTCGACCACCGACGCCTCGACCCTCGGTCAGCTCCAGCTGGCGCGCGACACCGCCGACGGCGCCGGGCTGACCCTGCCGATCGACGGCGCGTACGTCACCTACCTCAAGCCCGCGCTCGGCAGTGACCCCGCCGGCTTCACCGTGCAGGCGTCGATGGCCGGCCCGGCCCTGTTCATCGCGGTCAACCCCGCGACCCTCAACCCGGCGCCGGTCGTCGGCGACGAGGTCCGCTTCACCATCACTGCCATGGCCACCTCGTTCGGCCTGCGCCAGGCCAGCGCGATCGCCGGCTACGCCCGGCTGAGCCAGGGTTTTGCCGTCGCCAGCCTGGCCCAGAACCTGACCAACGCCGCCGACGTCGTCACCGCCATCGGCAGCTACGAGAGCGAGCTGGTCGACGTCACCGGCAACCTGACCGGCAGCCTCGTCGCCGCCGGCGCGATGTTCGAGAAGATCCAGCTCGTCACCACCGGCGTGCCGGCCGACGTGCTCAACAAGCTGCGGGTGCCGTCGACGCTGCGCGACGCCCTCGATCTGGCCGCGGGCTGCCACGTCGTCCTCGGCCACACGCCGATGGGCCGCAACGTCACCGAGGTCCAGTACGCCGCGTTCGCCGCCGGCGACCTCACGGTGTCGGGATGTCCGGCGCCGACCGTGGTCAGCGCGGTCGCGACCTCGCCGACGGCGGTCGTGATCACGTTCAGCCGCCGACTCCTGGCCGGCAGTGTCGTCGCCAGCGGCAGCCAGTTCACGTTCGACAACGGCCTCACCGCGTCGGGGGCGATGGTCAGCGGCCGCACGGTCACCGTCACCACCACGGCCCAGAGCGTGGTCGCGACCTACACGGTGACCGTCGCCGCCACCGTCAAGGATCTCCAGAACACCCCGGTCGGCAACCCCGCCACCGCCATGTTCCAAGGCTTCATCACGCCCGCGGTGCTCCGCATCAACGAGTTCAACGCCAACATCACCGGCGGCTGCGACCTGATCGAGCTGCGCGTCGTCACCGCCGGCAGCCTGCTCAACGTCAAGCTGACCGAGCGCACCGGCGGCAGCGGCGAGCTCAACCAGGTGTTCCCGGCGATGATCGTCCCGACCAACGGCTTCGTCGTCGTCCACCTCAACGCGGGCAGCGCGACCTGCAACCCCGGCACCGCCACCGCCGAGACCACCGGCCCGATGCAGCAACCGGCGGCGACCTTCGGCGGCAACTACGACACCGCCTACGACTTCTGGAACACCGACCCGGGCCTGGTCGCGACCGACAACGTCCTCACGCTGTTCGGTCCAACCGGGACGATCATGGACGCGGTACTCGCCGCCGACGCGAACGCGGGCACCACGGCCGCCGCCAGCGAGACCGCGGCCGCCACCGTTGCCACCGCCAACCAGTGGCAGATCGTCGGCGGTGGCGTGCCGGCCGGCGGCTTCGTCGACGACGCCTTCCGCATCAACGCCGCCCTCGATCTCAACGCCAGCGGCACCGCGGCCTCGGGCACCTCGATCCAGCGCCTCGACAACACCGACGACAACGACAAGGCCGACTGGAACAACGCCGGCACTACGGTCCAGCCCCAGACCTTCGGCGCCCTCAACGTCGGCCAGACCGGCCTCTAACCAGGGGGACAGGCTCCGGGGGCTCCGGGGTCGCAACGGCCTGGAACCGCGAAAGGATCCAGGGCCACCGCGAAAAACGTCAGTGCGGCGGGGCCTGGCGAGTGCCGGCCGGGGGCGCGGCGGGATCGAGGACCGCGGCCGGCGTGTCGATGTTCTGGGTCACGTTCTTCATCGACGTGTAGACCAGCAGGCCCGCGGTGTTGCTCTCGCCGTGCGGCGACGAGTTGATCCACTGGCCGGTGACGAGCACCTCGTCGCCGAGGGCGTAGACCGGCACCGGCGGCCAGGCCTTGATCTCGGCCTTGGGCAAATTCTTCTTCTCGGCGACGCTCGGCGGCCGCGGCACCTCGACCACCCAGGTCGCGCGCTCGGCCGGGGTCGACTTGTCGTCGCCCAGGTAGAACGCGGGGCGCCGGCACTGCATGGGATCCTCTTCGATCCGCTTGGCGACCGTCGCGTCGTCCTCGCCGGGCTTGCGGATCGCCGTCGCGCAGTCGTATGCCCACACCACCACGCCGTGCAGCACTACCTCGTTGTTCAGGTACCGGGTCCCGGCGACCCGCATCTCCTTGATGGAGTGCGAGCCGTCGGCGTTGGGCCGGGGCACCTCGAAGCCGGGCACCGCCGGCAGGGTGACCTTGAGCTGGTCGACCTGGACCTCGGCCTTGGCGCCCTTGAGCTGGGGCTCCTGGCAGCCGGTCGCGGCCAGGCCAAGACAACCGAGCGCGACGCTGGCGGACAGCGACCGGGCCGAGACGACGAGCGGCATTCGCATGGACGCGTCATAACATGGGCCCCATGAGCCCTCAAGGCGACCGGCCGGCGACGGCGCGCCCGGCCCATCCCCGTCGGTGGGCGTGGGCGGTGGTCGCGGCGCTTGCGGTCGTCGGCTGCGACGGCGCGCCACCACGGGTCAAGCCGTGGCGACACGCGCCCGATCCGCTGGCGGTGGCCGAGAGCGTGCCGCGCTCGCCGGTGCTGGCCCACGCCAGCGACGACGTCGCGGTCAAGGCCCGGCGTGCCCACACCCTGCGCATCCACGTCGACGCCGAGCCGCGCGGGCTCAACCCGCTGCTGTCACCGTCGGTGTGGACCCGCCGGATCATGATGGGCACGGTGTTCGAGACCCTGCTGCGCGAGGCGCCGCCGGAGGGTGGCGCCGGCAGCGGGCCGGGCCGGTACCTGCCGGGGCTGGCCCGGTCGTGGCGCCTGCAGCTGCAGAACACCGAGCTCATCATCGAACTCGACCCCGCCGCGCGCTGGCACGACGGCCGACCGGTCACCTCCGTCGACGTCCAGTACAGCATCGACATCGCGCGCGACCCGGGGCGCAAGCTCGATCACCTGCGGCCGGGGCTGGAGTCGATCGACGCGGTCGAGCTGGTCACCGCCAAGAGCGTGCGCCTGCGGCTGCACCAGCCCGATGGCTGGGTGCTGCGCGCGCTGGCCGAGCTGCCGATCGTGCCGCGCGCGGTCTACGATCCCGACCTCGGCGGCGGCGGGCGGCTGATCGGCTCGGGGCCGTACAAGGTGGTGAGCACCCAGGACGGCGTGATCCACCTCGCGCGGGTCGACGACTATCCCGGGCCGCAGCCGGCCATCCCCGACCTCGAGTTCGTGGTCGAGCCCGACGCGGCGGCGGCGCTGATGGCGGCCAAGCGCGGTGAGATCGACATCGTGCCGGCGCTGGTGCCGGAGCACTGGCCCGAGCAGCCGTCGGCGCCGGGGCTGGCCGCCAACTTCGTCGGGCTCGAGCTGCGGCCGCCGCGCTTCCGCTACATGCTGTTCGCGGCCGCGACCCCGCCGACCGACGACGTCCGGGTCCGGCGCGGGCTGGCCCTGTTGATCGATCGCAAGCGGTTGGCGCAGGAGGTCGGCGACGGCTTGACTCGGCCGATCGCGGGGCCGATCTGGCCGGGCGGTCCCGGTGATGGACCGGCCCCGGCGGCGCCCGAGCTCGATCCCGACGGCGCCGGCCGGCTGTTCGACGAGGCCGGCTGGATCGACTCCGACGGCGACGGTGTGCGCGAGAAGGGCGCGGCCAAGCTCCTGCTCGAGGTGCTGGTGGTCGAGCACGAGGGCGGCAAGCCGCACCCGGAGCAGGCCCGCATCCTCGACGCGCTGCGCCGGGCCGGCATCGGCCTCGACGTCCGGGCCGGGACCGAGGCGGTGTTGCGCAACCGCATCCGCGACGGTCACTTCAACCTGGCGTTCCTCGAGTGGAGCGGCGCGGTCGACAGCGATCTGTCGCCGCTGGTCGGCACCGACGGCGCGCAGAACCTCGGCAAGTTCAGCTCGCGCCCGGTCGATCGTGCGCTGGCGGCGCTGCGCACGGTGTGGGAGCCGGCGTCGCGGGCGCCGCTGATGGGCGAGCTGGCGGCGGCGCTGGCCGAGGACATGCCGCTGTCGGGGATCGTCGCGCTGGCGCCGCAGGGGCTGGTGCACCGCCGGGTCGCCGGCATCGTGCCGTGGGACGGCTGGTTCGATCTGACGGCGCTGTCGTTCGTGCCCGAGCCGCCGCCCGGCGCGCCGTAGCGAGCCTTGGCGGGCGATCTACAACGACTCTGGGTGCTCGGGGTCACGAGAGAAGTTGGGGTCTGCCTTCCTCCGTCGACCCGAGCAATGCGGTGGGAGTCGGCTGGCCGCAGGTCCGGACCTCGGCTTCGGGTAGCATCGCTGCTATGGCGTCCGGTCGATCGATGGTGCTCGCGCTGGTCGCGGCGCTGGCGCTGGCCGGCGGCTGCTTCGAGCGTGGCCATCGCCATCGGCTCGTCGACGACGCCGGCGTGGCCCGCGCGGTCGTCACCGACGCGGCCGTGGTCGACGACGCCGCGTCCGGCTGGCTGCGCGCCGAGCTGCCGTGCGCGCCCGACGATCGCGCGACGGTGCGTATCGCGCTCGAGAGCGAGCCGACCACGCTCGATCCGTTCGCCAGCATCGACGCGGTCAGCGCGCGCGTGCTGGCCGCCGTGACGCCCGGGCTGGTGTGCGTCGACGAGGGCGAGCCGCGCCCGTGTCTGGCCACCACCGCCGGTGACGCCGGGCGGCGCTGGCGGCTGTCGCTCGGGGCCGGGCGCCACTTCTCGGACGGCCGACCGGTCACGGCTGCCGACGCGCGCGCCAGCGTGCTCGCCGCCGCCGGCAAGGGCGGGCACGGGCCGGGGCCGCTGGCGGCGTCGCTCGACGATCTGGTCGGCGTCACGGTCGAGGGCGCAGACGTCGTCCTGGCCTACGATCGCGACCGGCCCCAGCGGGGGCGCGCGCTCGATCTCGCGCTGGTGCCGCTGGTCCCGGCCGCCGACCTGGCGTCGCCGCGGCTGGCCAGCGCGCCGATCGGCGCCGGCAGCTTCCGGATCGCGAGCTGGCGTCGGGGCGAGGCGATCGAGCTGGCCCGGGTCGACGACGCCGCGCCGCGCGCGCCGGCCGCCGGCCTGCGCTTCCGGGTCACCGCCGATCGCGCCGAGGCGCTGCGCCTGCTCGCCGCCGGCGACCTCGACGTCGTCTATCAGGTGCCGGTGGCCGAGGCGGTGGCCTTCACCCGCGACCATCCGTCGACGATCCGCTTCCGCTACGAGCAGCCGGCGTTCCTGGCCGCGGTCTACAACACCCGGCGTCCGGCCCTGGCCACCGCCGACCACCGGCGCGCGCTGACGGCGCTGCTCGATCGTCCGGGCGTGGCCGCGGCGATCCTCGGCGGGGCCCGCACCACCACCGGGCCCGGCACGCCGGGCGACGCCGGCTACGATCGCGACGTCGCGGCGATCCCGTTCTCGGCGACGCTGGCCGGGCGCTTGCTCGGCGACGCCCGGCCCGCGGTCGAGCTGCTGGTGCCGCTGGGCTCGACCTCGGCCGCCCGCATCGCCGACATCTGGGCCGCCGACGCCCGTGGGCTGGCGACGCTGCGGGTGGTGACCGTGCCCTACGCCGACCTGCTCGGCCGCCTGGCCGCCGGCGAGTTCGACATCGCGATCACCTCGATGTCCGGTGGACCGGACGTCGACCTGTGGTCGCGCTTCGGCTCGGACGCGCCCGTCGATCAGGCGTGGTCGGGGCTGCACGACCCCGAACTCGATGGCCTGCTCGCGACCTGGCGGGCGGCGATGACCGACGACGTCCGGGCGCCGGCCGCGCGCGCGGTCCACCGCCGCCTCGACGCGTTGCAGCCGATGGCGTTCATCGCCGTCGACACCCGGGCCGGGCTGGCGTCGGCGCGGGTCGGCGGGCTGATCGGCCACCGCGGTCCGCCGCCGGTCCGCGGGCTGTGGAAGTGCCCGTGACAGGGTCGGCCGCGATCGCGCTGCGGGTGGCGCTGGCCTGGGTGCTCACCTACGTGCTGGCGAGCGGCCTGGCCGAGCTGACCCCGGGCTCGATCGCGCAGCGCGCGGCGCGCGCGTCGGGCTCGCTGCCCGCCGAGGACGCGCGCGATCCGGGCGTGCGGCGGGCGATCGTCGCCCGTACCGCGCGTGACCTCGACCTCGACGGCGGCACCGGGCGGCGGCTCGGGCGGGCCGCGCGGCGGGCGGTGACCCTCGACCTCGGCGAGGCCTGGCGCGACCGCCGGCCGGTGGTCGACGTCGTCGGGCCCGGGCTGGCGGCCACCGGGCTGCGCGCGCTCGAGGCCTTGCTGCTCGCGCTGCTGCTCGGCGGCGCGGTCGGCCTGGGCGCGGCCGGTCGGGGCGGCGTCGGCGGTGCGCTGCTCGGCGGTGGGGTCGCGCTCGCGCTGACCATGCCGCAGGTCTGGTGGTGCCAGCTCGTGCTCGCGACGTGGACGCCGGCGGCGACCGGCGCCGGCGTGCTCGCGGTGGTCGCGCTGGCGCTGGTGCCGGCGGCGGTGATCGCGGCCCACGTCCGGACCCAGGCCGAGGAGGTGCTGGCCTCGCCGCTCGCCGCTGCGCTCACCGCGCGCGGCATGAGCCGGACCCGGTTGCTCGCCGTCCACGTCGCGCGCCTGACCGCGCCGGGGCTGGCGCCGCTGGCGGCGACCGCGGTCGGCTACGTGCTCGGCGCCAGCGCGGTGGTCGAGCGGGCGCTCGCGGTCCCCGGCGCCGGCCGGACCCTCGCCGACGCCGCCGCCACCGGCGACGTCCCGGTGGTCGCGGCGCTGGCGGCGCTGGCCGCGGCGGTGGTGGCGCTGGTCGCCGGGCTGGCGAGCGCGACGGCGCGGCGGCTCGATCCGCGGCTGGCGTCGTCGCCGGAGGCGGCGTGAGCGACGGCGATCGCAGCCTCGGCCACAGCCTCGATCGCAGCCGCCGGCGCAGCCTCGGTCGCCGCCTGGCCTGGCTCTGGCTCGGGCTGTGCGCGGCGATGGCGCTCGGCGCCGACTGTATCGCTAGCGACCGGCCGTTGCTGTCATCGCGCGGCGGCGAGCGGACCTGGCTCGCGAACCTGCGCGGTACCGGCCCGCGCGGCGACGTCCTGCGCGCGACCCTCGGCCCCGACGACTGGGCGCTGTGGCCGCCGATCGCCCACGATCCCGTCGACGTTCGCACCGCCGGCGCGCTGCGCCCGCTGGCCACCCCGTCGGTGAGCCACCGCCTCGGCACCGACGATCGCGGCCGCGACGTCGCCGCCCGCCTGATCCACGGCGCCCGCGCCAGCCTCGGCGCGGCGGCGCTGGCGGCGGTGCTCGCGCTCGCCCTCGCGCTGCTGCTCGCGCTCGTCGCCGTGCTGCGTCGTGGTGTGGTCCGGGCCGCGATCCTGGCCAGCGCCGACGTGGTCGCGACCGCGCCGGCGGTGCTGCTGGTGATCGCGGTCGGCGGCCTGACCGGTCTGCGCGGTTCCGCCGCGATCGCGATCCTCGTCGCGGTGCCGTGCGCCGCCGACACCGCGCGCCTGTTGATCGCCGAGCTCGAGGCGCTGCTGGCCCGGCCCTTCGCCGACGCCGCGCGCGCGCTCGGCGCCTCGCCGGCGAGGGTGGTCGTCCGGCACGCGCTGCCCTCGGCCTGGCCCACGCTCGCCACCGCGACCGCGCTCACCGCCGCCACCGCCGTCCTGGCCGAGGCCGCCCTGAGCTTCCTCGGCCTCGGCGTGCCGCCGCCGACGCCGTCGTGGGGCGAGCTCCTGGCCCAGGCCAGCCAGCACGACCTGCGCTGGTGGCTGTCCTTGCCGGCCGGCCTCGCGATCACGGCCACCGCCGCGGCGCTGCTCAGGCTCGCGCGTCGCTGACGGCTCAGGTCACTGGGGCGCGGCCAGCGGCACCGCGGCCTCGACGATCGGCCAGGTCGGCCCCGAGGTCACGTGGATCCACGCCGGGCGCGCGGTCGGCGGCAGCGTCAGGTGGACCTTGCCGGCGGCGTCGGTGGTGCCCGAGACCTCACCGACCAGGAAGAAGTCGTCGGCGAGCAGCGCGGCCTGACCAGCGCGCCGGCCCGGGGCGCGTCGGCCGAGTCGGTGATGGTGATGTCGGCGACCACTGCCGCGCCGGCCGCGCGCGGGGCGACGACGGTGCTGGCCCGCCACAGCGCCGGGTCGCGCTCGGCCAGGGACGCCGCGCTGGTGTCGGTGAGCAGGTCGATCGCGACGTCGAACGCGTCGGCCGCGCCGGCCAGGCCGACGGTGTCGACCTTGTCGGGGGTGTCCTGCACGGTGTGGTACCAGGGCGAGTCGCTGGCGGTCGACGCGGTCGGCACCCCGGCCCGGTAGATGCCCTGGATGTCGGTCGGGATGATGCCGCCGAACAGGCTGGGCACGAAGTCCATGGCCGCATACAGGCCGAAGAAGTCGCGCAGCTTGGCGCCGATCAGCGAGCCGTCGAGCCCGGTCTGCGCCGAGTGAGCGAGGCCGATCACCGAGGCCTCGCGCGAGGCCGGCATCTCGAAGTTCAGCACCGTGACCACCGGGTCGCCGGCCTCGACCACGTGCGTGCGCCAGAAGTGGTAGCCGCCGTACAGCGCGACCTCCTCGCCGTCGTAGGCGACGAACACCAGGGTCCGGTGCGGGCGCGGCTCGTGGACCCGGCGGTCCATGATCGCGAGCAGCGTCGCCACCCCCGAGCCGTTGTCGGCCGAGCCCGCGAACCACGAGTCGTAGTGGGCGCCGATCACGATCTGCGCCGGATCGTCGCCGGGGATGGTGCCGATCAGGTTGCGACCGGTGGCCGGCGTGCTGTGGGCCTGGACATCGATCGTCGCGTGGATGACGTGGCCGCCCTCGAGCGAGTCGCGCAGCCGCTGGCCGTCGGCGGCGCCGATCGTCACCGCCGGGATGGGGCCGAAGGCCTCCCACGATCGCTTGACCGAGCCGACCTGGATCAGGTTGTCGGGCGCGGCCGACACGTACAGCATCGCGACCGCGCCCTTGGCGGCGAGGTTGCGGTACTGGGTCGAGCGATGGAACGAGGTGCTGCGCAGCACCAGCGCGATCGACCCGGTGAGGTCGAGGCCGGCCAGCTCGGCGTCGGTGGCGGTGTTGACGAATCGGACCTCGCCGTCGACGTGGCCCGGGCCCGACGCCTCGAGCACGTCGGTGACCATCGCGGTCGCGACCCCGCGGTCGATCGACACCATCAGGCTCTTCGAGTCGACGTCGTGGCGCGGGAACTGGAAGGTCTCGAAGTGGACGTTCTCGAGCCCGGCCGCGTCGAAGCGGGTCTTGAGGTAGTCGCCGGCCCGGACGTTGGTGTCGGTGCCGACCCGCTTGGGGCCGAAGTCGGCCAGCGCCACCAGGCTGGCCATGATCGCGCTCGGGGCGGTGGCCGGCGGCGCGGGCGTCGGGTCGGAGCCGCAGCCGACGACGGCCAGCGCCAGCGCGGTCAGGGCGGAACTGCGGGTCGGGCTGGGCGCTGCAAGTCGACGGTCACACGTTGCCATCAGGACACCTCGACCGACGACGACACCATGTTTGCCGGCCGAGATCAATCGTCGACCCCGAACGCCCAGCGTCATTGTAGATTGCTCGCCAAGGCTCGCTAGCGCAGCAGCGCGGCCTCGAGCTCGTCGGCCGCCTCGCTGGCATAGATCGCGAGGCGCTGCAGCTTGGGCACGGCGTCGCGGCAGCCGGTGAAGCCGAGGTTGAGCGTGCCGGCGTAGCTGCTGATCGTGATGTTGAGCGCGTTGCCGTGGTACGGGATCGAGAGCGGGTAGTTGGCCTCGAGCCGGGCGCCGCGGAAGTACAGCGGGTGCGACGGGCCGGGCACGTTCGACACGACGAGGTTGAAGGCCGGGCGGATCAGGTCGCCGAGGCCGGGCACTGGCGCCACCGACAGCGGCGCCATCAGCAGGGCCGCATACTGCAGGATCCCGGTCCGCGACATCGACGCCAGCTCGGCCTTGGCCCGCCGGGTGCTCGCCGCGGTGACCGCGAGGCGCTCGAGCGGATCGTCGAGATCGGTGGCGAGCGACGCGAGGATCGCGCCGACCGCGTTGCCGC